>JAKARG010000356.1 GCA_021819345.1 Actinomycetes bacterium
TCTCCTCGGGGACGAAGTCAACGAACTCGTGGGTGAGGTCTGTCCGCCTCATTCGGCCTGATCGTTACTGAGCATCATGTTCCCGCTGACCGTGTAGGTGCTGTCGTACTCCTGCTCCAGGTCCAGGTAGAAGGTTCTCAGCTTCTTCCACTTCATCACGGCCATGACCGCGTTCAGCATGTTGAGATCCGCAGTCTGGATGTTGCGGTCGTACTCGTCGTCGTCCTGGTCGGCGAACGAAATCCGCTGGTTGTCCCACACGTGACGGCGGTGCAGGTTGTCGCTGGTCGTGACCCTGACGATCCCAGCCAGGGAGTCGCCCTCCCGATACAGGCCCATGCCGGCGTCGATGAAGGGCACACCGAACGCCTCGACGCTCTCGATGATGAAGCGCTTGGTCGGTCCTCCGTCGAGGGCGAGAAAGACGAAGTCCATGGCCTGTAGCTCGCCAATGTTGTCGAGGTCGATCCGCACCGGATGCGGGAAGAGGTTGCGACGCATCACGTCGTACTTGCGGAACAGGTAGTCGACCTTCTTTGGGGTCGGGCCCAGGTCCTCGATCGAGGCTGCACCGGGGAATCGGAAGGCGTTGTGGGCGAAGAGCACGTCTGCGTCAAACAGGTGAATCTCTTCGATGGGCGTCTTGGCCAGGAGGTCGAGGATGTACGAGCCGGTTCCTCCCAGCCCGACGATGGCGATCCGGCCGGAGCCCAGCTTGGCGGTGATGCCGCTGATTCCGGCCCGGCTGGAGGCGGCATCGAGGTACCGGAACACCGACTCGTCCTCACTGGTCTGGTGGGGCGGGTAGATTCTGGCCTTGGCCGACGCGTCGATGGCGGCGGCTTGGTGACCCAGTATCTCCACGTACGTCGTCATCTTCTCGTGGTAGTCGACGTACCCGTTGGGCCGAGGCTTGTGGGAGAACTGGCACTGGGCAACCAGGCCGCCGGCAAGTGTCTCCGTAGCACGGCTGCTGACCAGTCGCTGCTCAAGCGACCGGCCCAGATAGTCGTACGGGATGGCGGTGAACCAGACAGTGTGGGGGTCGGGCTTGGCCGTGGTAGTACCGTTGTGGCACAGCGCTGACACAAGCAACCCGTAGTCGACGGTGCGCTGCGCGGTGACGTACGGGACGTGCTTGATCAAAAGGTAGTTGTCCCGGATCTCCACATCGTAGCCCTCGTCCTCGAGGCGCGACAGGTCCGGGCTACGACTTACCAGTGGGTGTGACATCGAAGATCGTCCCTTCCCTGATCTCGACGGTCTGACCTTCGACCAGGGTGCCTTCGTGGGGATGTTCTGCCTTCCTGAAGGTGACCCGGTAGATGGTGGTGGGCTCTCCGTTGGGAAAGGCCAGCCGCACCACGTCGTCGTAGGTCAGGATCTCGGAGGTGGCCGTCTTCGGCTGCCCGTTGACGACGATCCGGTAGGTCTTGGACCGTGTCTCTGTGCTGGCGGGACCGGTGGCGGGTGTGTAGCTCATGGTTTCTCCTCTCCGTCGGACCGCTAGTGAAGGTACCACGGTACCTAGGTGGCTTGCAACCCACGGGTCGCGGTGTCTACTATGAGCCCTGACCACCCCACGCCAGGAGGCACCCGTGTCCGACATGAAGAACATGACGCTCCGAATGGACGGGGGGCTCGCGGACACCGTTCACGCCATCGCAACCGTTGAAGGCACCACCGACACCGACGTGATCCGAGCCGCCGTCAGCGAGTACGTCGACCGGCGGAAGGCCGACCCGGAGTTCAAGAAGCTGCTCAAGCGCAACATGGAGCGGCACGCTCAGCTGCTGCGCATGCTGGCGAACGGCTGACGTGATCTACCTCGAGCTCGACGATCTCCTGGCCATCGCCAGCGAAGTCCTCGGGCTCGAGGTCGATGCCCTCCTGCGGGTCACAGACCTCGGCCTGGCCGACTCGGCAGTGTCTCGACCTCAGGCGAGCTTCGGCGGACAGGAGTTCTACCCGTCGATCGAGGCGAAGGCGGCCACGCTTCTGTTCGGGATCGCGAGGAACCACGCCTTTATCGACGGGAACAAGCGGGCGGCCGTGCTCGCCACTCTGCAGTTCCTGAACCTCAACCGACTGGACTTGAACCTGGCTCCGCCGGAGGAGGCCTACAAGCAGATCGCGAGAGTGGCGGCGGGCTCGATCACGCTCGAAACCCTGACCTCGTGGATCACAACTCGTATCGAGCCGCTGCCCAATGAGTGAGCAGCCACAACAGCTCCAGTTCGACGCACCAGCCGAGGATCCGGTGACGGCTTACGTGGCGAGCGGCCTGACGGCGCTCAACGAGGACCAGATCACGATCGTCGAACTGGTCAGCGGCATGGTCGCAGACTTCTGCGGCGATGTGGGCGTGCTGGTTCATCAGCCGGTCATGCACACGCACCCGAAGGACCACGGAGACCTCCCGGACGAGGAGGTTCACGCCAAGGACTTCGCCAGCGTGGCCGAATCAGACGTCCTCATTGCGGTGGGCGACTTCGCGTCGTGGGGCGCAGGCAAGGAGCTGGCGTGGGCGGAGCGGCTCCGAACGCCGGTCCTTCTCCTGCTCCGAAAGGGTCGCCCGATGTCGCGCCTGGTGACCGGGACGACGGGTGACATCGAGGTCACCGAGTGGCGATTCCCCGCCGACATTCGCGAGGTGTGGTCTAACTACTTCGTCAACCGAAAGTCACAACTCGAGGCGCACCGGCGGATGCGGGCAGCGCGCCGGCAGCTCTGGACGCCGACGATCCTGCTGCTTCGGAGGGCATTTGACTCGCTAGACGACAACGACCAGCTGGAGGTCGCCGCCATCGCACATCTCACCCCCCGTCGGGTCCAGGAGATGCTCAGCACGCCGTCGGCCCTGGCCGAATCGAGCATGGAGGAGGTGTTCGCGCTGGCGAACGCAATGTCGCTTCCGTCGACTGCGGTCACAGCCGGTGGAACCGTCCCGGTACTCGCTCCGCGCGCTCTCTCCGCCCTGGCCACAGCATCGGAGCTCCGAGGATGGGAGGGTCGCCGGACGATCGAGCTACTCCAGCGGGCGACGGCGGAAGTGGCGAAGGGCGGGACGCGGCGGCTGTCCTTTAACGAGCCCACCGACTGGATCGATTTCGCAGGTGGCTGACCGTCCCATCGAGCGTGGTCTGGCCGACCGCCTCGTCAGCGCGGTGGCGGAGCTAGGCGGCGGCGTTCCTGTGGATCTCGATCGGGTCGCGAACGCCCTCGGGGTGAGCGCCATCGTTCGAGCGCCGATGATCGAAGATGGACGCACCACCTGGGAGGGGGGGCGACCGAGGATCGAACTACGGGACGACCGGCCCGCGGAGCGCACCCGATTCACGCTGGCACACGAGATCGGCCATATCTTGATCGCGCGGGATCAGACGGTCGCCCGACGAACTCGCGACCTCCACGCCGACGACGTCGAGACACTTTGCGACTGGATCGCGGCCTCGATCCTGATGCCGCGGCGCTGGGTCGCCGGCTACGCGGGCCGGGACCAGTACAACCTCAGCCTCCTCCGACTGGTTGCGCATCGGGCGGACGCCTCGATGTCGGCAGCAGCGGTTCGCTTGGCGGAGGTCGGCAATAGGACGTGCGTCCTCCTCCGCTGGCAGCGCAGCCCGACTCGATGGCTCGTCGTTGGCCAAGCCGCGGTACCTCGCGAGTACGCCGGGAACCTGCAAGCTACTCCTGAAACGAACACCATCCTCGATCAGCTGCCTAACCGACGTGACTCCTGGCGCGAGGTCACGTTGGGGATCTTCGGCGACGACGTGTCCTTGTTGGCGACGGCTCACGCTGATCGCATCGGCTCGACGTGTGTGAGTCTCCTCACGGCTCTCAGCCCTTCCTGAAGACGCCCAAGGTGCGGGTTTCGACCGACGACCTCTCGCTGCCGGGACGCAGGCACACCGAACGACGGCCTCACCTGCGACGGAACGCCGGGCA
>JAKARG010000357.1 GCA_021819345.1 Actinomycetes bacterium
GATCTAGCAGGGCCACCACCTGGCCGGGGGTGGCCACCCCGACGGTGTCGCCGAGGCTCAGTTCCTCGCAGCCCATGTCGAGCAGCCGCCGGGCCACTGCGACCACCGCCGAGGGCGCCACCGGTCCCTCCCACGGGTCGCCGAAGCACATCGAGATGTACCCGCGCACCCCGAGACCCTCGGAGCGCGCCGCGGTGACCACCTCCTCCATGACCGAGAGGGACTCGTCGAGGCCGCGGTTCAGGTTGCGCCGGGCGAAGCTCTCGGTGGCGCTGGCGAAGACCGCCACGTCCCGGGCCCCCGCGGCCCGGGCGCGCTCGAGGCCGGCAGGGTTCGGGACGAGCACCGGGTAGCGCACCCCGTCGTACCACTCGAGCCGGGCGAACAGCTCGGCCGCATCGGCGAGCTGCGGCACCCAACGGGGCGAGACGAAGCTCGTCACCTCGACGACGCGCAGACCGGCGTCGACCAGCCGGGTGACCAGCTCGGCCTTGACCTCGGTCGGGACGCTGACCGCCTCGTTCTGCAGGCCGTCGCGCGCCCCGACCTCCCAGATGCGCACCTGCGCCGGCAGGCCGGGGAGCAGGCAGGGCACGGGCCTCACCTCGGACCCCCGGGAGAGGCGTCCAGGTCACCCTCGGCAGGGAGGATCTCGGCCAGCACCTCGTCGAGGGCCACCGTCTGGCCGACCCTCACCCGGACCTCCCCCACCACCCCGGCGCTCGGAGCCCCGACGGTGTGCTCCATCTTCATCGCCTCGACGATCGCCACCGGCTGGCCGAGCCCGACCAGGTCCCCGGTCGAGACCTGCACCGCCCGGACGGTGCCCGGCATCGGGGCCCGCGCTGGCCCGCCCCGTGCCCCCGTCGCCCGTGAAGCGCCACCCCGAGCCGTCCCGACCGACACCGAATAGGTGTCCCCTCGCTCCCCGAGCCAGAGCGTCGCTCCGGCCGAGGCGACGACGAAGCGCCGGAGCCCCCCCGACAGCTCCACCTCCAGTACCCCGTCCACCAAGCGGGCACGGGCCGCGCAACCGGGCGCCTCGCCGACCCGGACCTCGGCGCTGCTCGGGTGACCCCTCACCCCGACCTCGACCGCCCGGCCGGCGAGGTCGAGCTCGACCACCGCCTCCGCCGACGCTCCGGCCGGCCTCCAGCCCCCCACCGTGGACCAGAGGTCGGCGCCCGGCGGCTCCGAGGCGAGCAGGAGCCAGAGGGCAGCCGCGGCCGCCACCTCGTCGGGAGCCCGCTCCGGGGTCAGCGAGGCCGCTTCACGCTCGACCAGACCGGTGTCGAGCGCGCCCGTGACCACGTCGGGGTGGGCGAGGAGCCGGCGGAGGAAGCCGAGGTTGGTGGCGACACCGAGGGCCACGGTGTCGGCAAGGGCGGCGTCCAGCCGGCCGAGGGCCTCGGCGCGGTCGGCCCCGTGGGCGATCACCTTGGCGAGCATCGGGTCGTACGAGGTGCCGACCACCTCGCCGGGAGAGACGCCGCTGTCCACCCGGACCCCGGGATGGCGGTCCGCTCCCGGCTCCGCCCAGGCGAGGAGCCGACCGGCCGAGGGCAGGAACCCCCGGCCGGGATCCTCCGCGTAGACCCGCGCCTCGACGGCGTGGCCTTTCACCCCCACCTCGTCCTGGCCGAAACCGAGGAGCTCTCCGGCTGCTACCCGTAGCTGCCACTCGACCAGGTCGATCCCGGTGACCGCTTCGGTGACCGGGTGCTCGACCTGCAGGCGGGTGTTCATCTCCATGAAGTAGTGCTCGCCGAAGCGGTCCCCGGGGACGATCATCTCGACCGTGCCCGCCCCGACGTAGCCCACCGCGGCGGCGGCGGCGACTGCGGCGGCTCCCATCGCCCGGCGGGCCTGCTCGTCGAGCAGCACCGAGGGTGCCTCCTCGACGATCTTCTGGTGGCGGCGCTGGAGGCTGCACTCCCGCTCGGCGAGGTGGACCCCGTTGCCCCGGGTATCGAAGAGCACCTGGATCTCGACGTGGCGGGGCCGCTCGATCCAGCGCTCCACGAGCAAGGTGTCGTCCCCGAAGGCGCCGAGGGCCTCCCGGCGGGCGGCAGCGATCTCGCCGAGGAGCGCTGCGGGGTCATCCACCCGGCGCATCCCCTTGCCGCCACCTCCGGCGGTCGGCTTGAGCAGCACCGGCAGGCCGACCTCGTGCGCGGCTGCGGCGATCCCCTCGTCGTCGAGGCCCCGCCCGCTGCGCCCGGGAACCACGGGCACCCCTGCCGCCGAGACGATCTCCTTGGCCCGGATCTTGTCCCCCATCGCCTCGATCGCCGAGGGCGGCGGACCGACGAAGACGATCCCGGCCTCGGCGCAGGCGACTGCGAGGGCCGGGTTCTCCGAGAGGAACCCGTAGCCGGGATGGAGCGCGTCCGCGCCTGCCCTGCGGGCGGCGGCGACGACCGCCGCGACGTCGAGGTAGCTCTGCGCCGGCGGGGCGGGCCCGAGGCGGAACGCAGAGTCGGCCTCGCGCACGTGCCGGGCTCCGGCGTCGGCGTCGCTGTAGACCGCCACCGAGGCGATCCCCATCCGCCGGAGGGTCCGCATCACCCGCAGCGCGATCTCCCCCCGGTTGGCGACGAGCACGCGGCGCAGCATCCCGGTCACATCCGCAGCACGCCGTAGCCCACCGGGGGCATCGGCGCCCGGCCGACGAGGCCGAGGGCGAGGCCGAGCACGTCTCGGGTCTCGGCCGGATCGATGATCCCGTCGTCCCAGAGGCGGGCGGTCGAGTAGTACGGGCTCCCCTGCTGCTCGTAGCGCTCCCGGACCGGCGCCTTGAAGGCCTCCTCCTCCTCGGCCGGCCACTCCCCGCCAGCGGCCTCGAGCTGGTCGCGACGGATGGTGGCGAGCACCGAGGCGGCCTGCTCGCCCCCCATCACCGAGATGCGGGCGTTGGGCCACATCCAGAGGAACCGGGGCGAGTAGGCCCGCCCGCACATCGAGTAGTTGCCCGCCCCGAAGCTCCCCCCGATCACCACGGTCAGCTTGGGCACCCGGGCGCAGGCGACCGCGGTCACCATCTTGGCTCCGTGCTTGGCGATCCCGGACGCCTCGTAGTCCCGTCCGACCATGAACCCCGAGATGTTCTGCAAGAACAGCAGGGGCACCATCCTGCGGTCGCAGAGCTGCACGAAGTGCGCTCCCTTGAGCGCCGACTCGCCGAAGAGCACCCCGTTGTTGGCGACGATGCCCACCGGGTGGCCGTGGATGCGGGCGAAGCCGGTGACGAGGGTGGGGCCGTAGTCGGCCTTGAACTCGCTGAAGCGGCTGGCGTCGACGATGCGGGCGATCACCTCCCTCACGTCGTAGGGGGTGCGGGGGTCGACCGGCACCGCCTCGTAGATCCCGGCGGGGTCCGCAGCCGGCTCCTCGCTCGCCAGCACCTCCCAGGGCGGCGCGGGGTCGGCGGGCAGGGTGGCGACGATCCGCCGGAGGATGCGCAGCGCCTCGGCGTCGTCGGCGGCCAGGTGGTCGACCACCCCGCTGCGCCGGGCGTGCAGCTCGCCCCCGCCGAGCTCCTCGGCGCTCACCACCTCACCGGTGGCGGCCTTCACGAGCGGCGGCCCGCCGAGGAAGATGGTCCCCTGCCCGGCGACGATCACCGCCTCGTCGCTCATCGCCGGGACGTAGGCCCCTCCGGCGGTGCAGCTGCCGAGGACCGCAGCCAACTGGGCGACGCCGAGCGCCGAGAGGGTCGCCTGGTTGTAGAAGATCCGCCCGAAGTGCTCCCGGTCGGGGAAGACCTGGTCCTGCTCGGGCAGGTAGGCCCCCCCGGAGTCGACCAGGTAGATGCAGGGCAGGAGGTTGTCCCGGGCGACCTCCTGGGCCCGGAGGTGCTTCTTCACCGTCATCGGGAAGTAGGCCCCGCCCTTCACCGTGGCGTCGTTGGCGACCACCACGCACAGCCGCCCGGCGACCCGTCCGATCC
>JAKARG010000358.1 GCA_021819345.1 Actinomycetes bacterium
GATCCGCGATCACCAGCTGGGCGGCGTAGCCGAAGGCCGAGTGGATCGTCGGGTGCTCCACCGACCCGAGGTGGTCGGTCCAGTCGACCCGGTGCTCGCCGGCGTAGTCGACGCCGACCTGGCAGCCGTCGGCCCGGGCGGCGAGGCACGCGGCACGCACCGCGCCGGCTCCCATGAGGGTGCCGCGGCTGCCGGTGGTCTGGCCGTCGCCGAGCTCGCGGCTGGTGTCCACCACCACCCGGACCCGGGACGGGTCGACCCCGAGCTCCTCGACGGCGACCTGGAGCGCGACGGTGTGGACCCCCTGGCCCATCTCGGTCCAGCCGTGGCGGACCTCGACGGCTCCGTCGGCCTCGAAGCGCACCACCGCCCGGGAGACCTCGACCAGGCCGTTGCCGAGGCCCGAGTTCTTGAGCCCGAGGCCGATGCCCACCGCCCTGCCCTCGGCACGGGCCGCCTCGTAGCGCTCCCGGAGCGCGTCGAGGCACGCCTCGGCCCCGCCGCAGCCTTCGTCCATGACCTGCCCCGGGCCCCAGATGTCGCCCGGGTGGACCACGTTGCGCTTGCGGATCTCCCAGCCGCTGATGCCGACCGCCTCGGCGAGGCGGTCCATCACCCCCTCCATCGCGAACTGCGCCTGGTTCGCGCCGAAGCCCCGGAACGCCCCGCACACCGGGTTGTTGGTCCTCGCCGCCACGGAGCGCACCTCGATCGCGGGGACCCGGTAGGGGCCGCTCGCGTGGCCGGCCGCGCGCTCGAGGACCTTCATCCCGACGCTCGCGTAGGCGCCCGAGTCCCCGAGCATCCGGGCCCGCAAGGCCGTCAGGCGCCCCTCGGGGTCGCATCCCGCCCAGTACTCGAG
Source organism: Actinomycetes bacterium (assembly GCA_021819345.1). Classification (GTDB taxonomy): domain Bacteria; phylum Actinomycetota; class Acidimicrobiia; order Acidimicrobiales; family Palsa-688; genus JAKAQB01. The sequence continues at coordinate 863 of JAKARG010000358.1, forward strand.
GCGGATCGGGTGGCGCTTCGCGTGCAGGCGGATGCTCTCCTCGCGCGACAGGGTGCACTTGACCGGCCGGCGCAGGAGCCAGGCGGCGAGCGCGGCATGGGCCTGGTTGGAGAGGTCCTCCTTGCCGCCGAAGGCTCCGCCGTTGGAGACCAGCTCGACGCTCACCAGGACGGCGGAGACCCCGAGGCAGGCGGCGATCTGGTCGCGGTCGTCCCAGACCCCCTGGCCGCCGGAGTAGACGTGCAGGCCGCCGTCCTCGCGGGGCACCGCGAGGCTCGACTCGGGCTCCAAGAAGGCGTGCTCGACCCGCTGGGTCGTGAAGACCTCGTGGACCACGTGCGCGCTCGAGGCGAGCGCCGCGTCGACGTCGCCACGGGAGTACTCGCTCACCGACAGCACGTTGTCCTCGGTCCCCCAGACCGCCACCGGGGCCCCCGGGGCGATCGCGGCCTCGGGGTCCACCACCGCCTCGAGCACCCGGTAGCCGACTCCGACCAGGGCCGCGGCGTCCCGAGCCTGCCGCCGGGTCCCGGCGACCACCACCGCGAGCACGTCGCCGCAATAGGAGCTGAGCCCGCCGACGGGGATCATCACCGGCCAGTCCTTGTGGATGATCCCGACCCGAAGCTCGCCGGGGATGTCGGCTGCGGTGAGCACCGCCTCCACCCCGGGGGCGCCGAGCGCGGCGGTCGGGTCGATGGAGAGGATCTCGGCCCGGGCGTGCTCGGAGAAGACCAGGGCGGCGTGCAGCATCCCCGGCACCCGCAGGTCGTCGACGTAGCCCCGCTCGCCGAGGGCGAGGCGCTCGGCTTCGTACTTGACCACCGACGCCCCGACCCCCGCCATCGGGGAGGCCGACGCCTCGGCTCCTGCGGACCGGGCCGGCCGCTCCTGCACCCCGAGGGTCCCGCCGGCCGGCCGATCCGGGACGTCCCCCCGAGCCACCGCCTCGATCGCGTCGAGGACCTTCACATATCCGGTGCAGCGGCACAGGTGCGCGCCGAGGTGCCGGGCCATGTCCTCCCGGGCGAGCGCGGCACCCTTCTTGTCGACCTGGGCCTTGGCCCGCATCACGATCCCGGGGATGCAAAAGCCGCACTGGAGCCCCCCGCAGGCCGCGAACGCCCGGGAGTAACGCTCGCGCTCGTGCGCCGGGAGGCCCTCGATCGTGAGCACCTCCCGGCCGGCTGCCTTCGCCAGGGGGTACTGGCAGGAGACGAGGACTTTCCCATCGATCATCACGCTGCAGCAACCGCACTGCCCCGAAGGCGAGCAACCGTCCTTCGGCGAGGTGACATCCAGCTCCTCGCGCAACGCCGAGAGCAGGTGGGGATGGTCGTCGGCGACGCTCACCTCCCGGCCGTTCAGGGTGAAGCTCGTCACTGCCCGACCTCGCTCACCCGCGCACCTCCGTGATCGCCGCGTACATCTCCGGCCGGCGGTACCGGGCGAAGTCGAACAGCGTGGCCTTGTAGCGGGCGCCCCATTCGAGGTCGCACTCGGCCACCACCACCTCGTCGCCGGCGCTCACCGCCTGGGCGACGACCTGACCGGAGGGCGCGATCACGCAGCTCTGGGCGACCGAGTCGACCCCCTCCTCGACGCCGCCCTTGGCCACCCCGACCACCCAGGTGCCGTTCTGGTAGGCGCCGGCCTGCATGACGAGCTGGTTGTGGAATCCGGCGAGGGCGTCCTGGCTCGGGTCGGGCGGGTAGTGGACCGGCGTGTTGTAGCCGCAGAGGATCAGCTCCACGCCGGCCAGTCCCATCACCCGGTAGGACTCCGGCCAGCGGCGGTCGTTGCAGATCATCATCCCCACCCGCGCCCCGAAGGCGTCCCAGACCCCGAAGCCGTCGGGGCCGGGCTCGAAGTAGTAGCGCTCCAGGTGCTGGAAGGGCCTCCAGGGCTCCTCGGTCTCGTGCCCCGGCAGGTGCACCTTGCGGTAGCGGGCCACCACCTGCCCGTCGCGGCCGACGAGGACCTGGGTGTTGTAGCGGTGCCCGTCGGGGGTGAGCTCGGCGTAGCCGAGGCTGAAGCCGACCCCGAGGCGGGCCGCCTCGGCGAAGAGCGGCTCGGTCGCCGGCCCGGGCATCTCGGTCTCGTAGAAGTGGTCCGCGGCAGATAGTGGCTCGACCCACCAGCGGGGGAAGAAGGTGGTGAGCGCCAGCTCGGGGAAGGCGACCAGGGTCGCCCCCCGCCGGTGCGCCCGGCGGAGCAGGCCCACCATCCGCTCGACCACCGAGGCCTTCGGCTCGTCCCGGGCGACCGGGCCGAGCTGGGCGGCGGCGAGCACGAGCGTGCGGGTCACAGCGGGTCCCCGTCGGCCGCACGCCGCCGGCCGGTCGCCGGGGTGCGGCTCACAGCGGGCCGGGTCACAGCGGGCCGGGTCACAGCGGGTCCCCGTCGGCCAGGGCCAGCATCGTGTGGAGCAGGACGTCGGCGCCGGCCTGGAGGTGCTCGGGGAGGGTCAGCTCCGCGGGGTTGTGGCTGATCCCCCCGACGCTCGGGACGAAGATCATCCCCGCCGGGGCGAGCCGGGCGATCATCTGGGCGTCGTGGCCGGCCCCCGAGGGCATCCGGCGGACCGTATGGCCGAGGGAGCTGGCGACGCCTTCGACCAGGTCGACCACCCGGGGGTCGAAGGAGACCGGCTCGAAGCGCGCCAGGCGCCGGCTGGCCACCGCCACGCCCTCGTCCGCTGCGGCGCGGGCGACCTCGGCGGCCAGGCGAGCCTCGGCCTCCTCCAGGGTCGCCTCGTCGGTGTTGCGCAGGTCGACGGTGAGGGTGGCCCGGGCCGCGACCACGTTGACCAGGTCGGGCACCAGGTCGAGCTTGCCGACCGTCGCCACCTGGTCGCCGCCGAGGTCGGTGGCGATCCGGCGGGCGGCCACCGCCACCGAGGCGGCGACGTAGCCGGCGTCGTGGCGGTAGGAGATCGGCGTGGTGCCGGCGTGGTTGGACTGGCCGGTGACGGTGAGCTCCTGCCAGGAGATCCCCTGCACCCCGGTGACCGCGCCGATCACCTCCCCGTGGCGCTCGAGCACCGGGCCCTGCTCGATGTGCAGCTCGACGTAG
>JAKARG010000359.1 GCA_021819345.1 Actinomycetes bacterium
CATCCGCTCCGCCGAAGTGCCCCGGACGACCAGTTCGTAGATCATCCGCCAGACCAGCATCTCGGTCTTGCCTGATCCCGGGCCGGCCAAGATCTGGAGCACCTGATCGGCGTCGCCGACGACGATGATCCTTGGTTGGGCGCTGGCCCGATCAAGAGGCGGGCGCCCCACGAACACCAGGACCTCGTCGACGAGGTCGAAGAAGACAGCCTCATCCACGGCTGCGAACCTTTCTCTCGGACCTGCACGGCTTCGATCAGCGCGACAGACCTACAAACTCGCGCGGAAGGCTAGGACATCGAGGACCCCCCGTCCACCGCCTTTCAGGAACTGGAGTTGGCACGGTCTAGCGGACATCCACCACAAGGCGCGTGGCGCCGGAGAGGATGCCCATCATGGAGACCATGGAGCGGAGCAAGCGCCGTGACCGTCGGTCGTACACCTCGGAGTTCAAGTCGGAGATCGTGGACCGATGCCGGGCCGGCGACCGGTCGATCCCCGAGGTGGCCCGGGACTTCGACCTGACGGTGTCGGCAGTACGCAGGTGGGTGGCCCAGGCCGAGATCGACGCCGGCGAGCGGGCGGGCCTGACCAGCGAGGAGCGCGAGGAGCTCTCCCGGCTTCGGCGGGAGAACAAGCGCCTGCTGGCCGATGTCGACCTGCTCAAGCGAGCGACGGCTTTCTTCGTCAAGGAGACCCGGTGAAGATGGACCCCTTCATCGAGGCGGAGGAAGCTGCAGGTCACAGCGTGAAGCGCTGCTGTGAGCTGTTCGAGGTCTCCCGTGCCGCCTACTACGAGCGCCGCCGGGGCGTCGCCTCGGCCAGGGAGGTCAGCGACGGGGAGCTGACCGAGAAGATCCTCGCGGTGCACGCCGAGTCCAACGGCACCTACGGCTCACCCAGGGTGCACCGGGAGCTTGTGAAACGAGGGACGCCGTGCGGGCGGCGGCGGGTGCGCCGGCTGATGCGCCGAGCCGGTCTCGAGGGGCGCTGCAAGAAGCGCTGGCGCAAGACGACGGTCCCCGACCCCGCCGCCGAGCGGGCGAAGGACCTGATCGGGCGCCACTTCGGGCCCTCAACCGAGCTCGACCGGCGCTACGTCGGCGACATCACCTACATCATGACCTGGGAGGGCTGGGCGTATCTGGCGACGGTGATCGACCTGGCCAGTCGCCGGGTGGTCGGCTGGGCGTTGGCCGACCACATGCGCACCGAGCTGGTCGAAGACGCCCTGAAGATGGCCTTTCTCGCCCGCCGGCCCGACAAGGGCTTGATCTTCCACTCCGACCGCGGCAGCCAATACACCAGCCTCGACTACGGCGAGCTGGCCCGGGTGAACGGGGTTGTCCTCTCGGTCGGGATGGCCGGGGAATGCTGGGACAACGCCGTGGCGGAATCGTTCTTCGCCACCATCAAGCGGGAGCTGATCGACACCCGCGCCTGGCCCACCCGGGCAGGGCTGCACGCCGCCCTCTTCGACTACATCGAGGGCTGGTACAACACCCGGAGGCTTCACAGCTCGCCGTCAGGCGGCATGATCAACACAACCAACCTGTCCGTCGAAGCGCGCCAACTCCAAACCCCATGGACGGCGGTTGCGAGCCGGGGCCCGTGGCCACCCTGGACCGAACTCGCCCGGGCCCGGACAGGGTCAGCGACCCCACCCCAGAAAGCACATTATTGTGGTTGGAATGGGTGACGACACCGGCGAAAACTGCGCCGACAGTCGGCCACACCTGGCCGTAGTTATTTGACCACCCTGCGGTAGACCAGGTAGGACGTTCCCCCGACAGCCCCGACCGAAGGAGCAGACGTGACAGATCAGCCAGCGGTGGTCCTGCTCAGCGGGGGCCTCGACTCGACCACCGTGGTGGCAATCGCGCGCCATGAGGGCTACCGGCCCTACGCCTTGAGCTTCCGCTACGGCCAGCGCCATGAGATCGAACTGACCGCGGCCCGCCGAGTGGCGGCGGCTATGGGCGTCAGCGACCACGTCGTGGCCGACATCGACCTGCGCGCCTTCGGCGGCTCAGCCCTCACCGCCGACATCGACGTCCCCCACCACAACCAGGTAGACGACCTCGACACGGGGATCCCGATCACCTACGTCCCGGCCCGCAACACGATCTTCTTGGCGTTCGCGCTGGCTTGGGCCGAGACCATCGGTGCCAGCGACGTCTTCATCGGCGTGAACGCCCTCGACTACTCCGGCTACCCCGACTGCCGCCCGGAGTACATCGCCGCCTTCGAGACCATGGCCAACCTCGCCACCAAGGCCGGCGTCGAAGGCACCCAGCACCTGCGGATCCACACTCCGCTCATCGACCTGACCAAGGCGCAGATCATCCAGCGCGGCCTCGAACTCGGGGTGGACTACTCCCTAACCCACAGCTGCTACGACCCTGACATCAGCGGACGGCCTTGTGGGACTTGCGACTCGTGCCTGCTGCGCCAAAAGGGATTCGTCGAGGCCGGCGTGGTCGACCCGGCCCTGTCCACCCGCCCCCGCTGATGTACCTGGTCAAGGAGATCTACTACACCCTCCAAGGCGAAGGCGCCCAGGTCGGCCGCCCTGCGGTGTTCTGCCGGTTCTCGCGCTGCAACCTGTGGACCGGGCGAGAGTCGCAGCGAACCTCGGCGATCTGCCAGTTCTGCGACACCGACTTCGTCGGGACCGACGGGCCCGGCGGTGGACGGTTCCCGAGCGCGGCTGCGCTCGCCGCCGCGGTGCAGTGCGCCTGGGCCGCGATTCCGCAGGCCGGCGCCGAACCCTATGTGGTCTGCACCGGCGGGGAGCCGCTGCTCCAACTCGACGCAGCCGCCGTCGACGCCTTCCACGCCGCCGGGTTCAGCGTCGGCGTCGAGACGAACGGCACCCAGCCGGCGCCATCGGGGCTGAACTGGATCTGCGTCAGCCCCAAGGCGGGCGCCCCACTGGTCCTCGACCACGGCGACGAACTCAAGCTCGTGTACCCCCAGCCCGCCGCCCCCCCGGATGCCTTCGAGCACCTCGACTTCGACCGGTTCTTGCTCCAACCGATGGACGGGCCCGACCGCGAGAAGAACACGGCGCTCGCCATCGACTACTGCCTCGCCCATCCCCGCTGGCGGCTCAGCCTTCAGACCCACAAGTACACCGGGATCCGCTGATGGAGGTCTTCCGGGAGTTCACGTTCGAAGCCGCCCACCGCCTCCCCAACGTCCCCGCCGGCCACAAGTGCGCCCGCCTCCACGGCCACTCCTTCCGAGTCGAGGTCCACGTCGAAGGAGACGTCGACCCTGGGACGGGCATGGTGATCGACTTCGCCGAGATCAAAGCGGCGTTCGCACCCCTCCACGAACGACTCGACCACCACTACCTCAACGAGGTCGACGGCCTGGAGAACCCGACGAGCGAGAACCTGGCCCGCTGGATCTGGGACCGTCTCGATGGCGCCATCCCGCTGTCGGGGGTAGTGGTCCGAGAGACCTGCACCTCGGGTGTCGCCTACCGTGGACCGAACCGATGAGCCGACCGTCCGCCCGCACGTCGGCCGGCGGAAGCGTGCGGTCCCGCCGGTCCGTTACCGCACCAGCCTCCAGCGGGGTCCCCGAGTGGCGCTAGCGACTTCGACCACGCCGACGGTCCGGGTGGTTGTCACCTGCAGCCACCGCAAGAACCGACCCGCACCCCAGCGCTTTCAGATGAGAAGCGTCACCGGGGTACGCATGGCGACGCGGCTACGGCGATGGACGACGCATCTCAGCACCAGCACCGCTCCAGCAATCGCAGCGCTCGATCTCTACGCCGGCGAGCACTGGGGCATCGCCCGGCGACTTGCACAGACCTCGGCGTCGCACAGGCCCCGGGTCGAGTTATGGGTGTGCTCGGCTGGCTATGGGCTCATTCCGGTCACAGCGCCGATCATACCCTACGCCCATCCA
>JAKARG010000360.1 GCA_021819345.1 Actinomycetes bacterium
CCGATCTCGTCGGCACCGGCAAGCAGACCAGCCTGGCCGAGCTGGCCTCGGCCGTCGCGGCCGCCACCTCCACCGGCCGGGGCTCCGCGCTCGCCACGCCGGCGCCGGACCGCCCGGCTGGCCCGGGCATGGGGGCCGGCGTCCAGGTCGGTTCCGGCGGCCGGGCCGCTACTCATCCCTCGGCCGGTTCCGGCGGCCGGGCCGCTACTCATCCCTCGGCCGGTTCCGGCGGCCGGGCCGCTCCTCATCCCCCGGCCGGCTCCGGCGACCGGACCCCCCCGGGTGGCCCGGCCGGCTCGGAAGTGGACCGGCCGCCCACCGATCCGCAAGCCAGCCCCTCCGCCCCGCTCCAGCCTGGAGCCGCGACGGCTACGGGCATCGACGCCGATGCACCCCTCGGGATGGAACGGGCGAGGCGCAGGGGGCGACTGGCACTCGACTCGAGCCGCGCCCGGCTGCACCTCGGCTGGGAGCCCTGGACGACCCTCGCCGAGGGCCTCGGCTCCACCGCCGAATGGTGGAGCTGTCCCGGGGACCGCTGAACCACCCTGGGCCGAGCGGAGGCTTCGAGCCCACGAGGGGGCCCGACAGACGGGGTGAGCGGCGCGCAGGAGGCGCCGGGGTCAGCGGAAGAGGTCCTCGCCGTGGCGGCGGACCACCTCGCCGGCCACCGAGGCCTCTCTCAAGAAGGCGGGGTCCAGTCCCCTCACCACGGCGACCGGCACGGCGGCCGACTTGCCCATGACCAGCTCCGCCGCGCCGGCGATCTCGTCGGCGACGCAGACCTCGGTCACGGCCAGCTCGCGGCCGAGGGCGTCTTTCGTGCCGCGCAGGTCGAGCACCCCGGCGACCCCGGCGACCCCGATCGCCACGTCGGTGACCCCGCGCCTCCAGGTGCGGCCGAAGGTGTCGGAGACGACGACCCCGACCTCGACGCCGAGGCGCCCCCGGATCCCGTCGCGGATCCGCCGGGCGGAGCGGTCCGGGTCGACCGGCAGCAGCGCCGCCCAGCCGTGCTCGACGTTGGACAGGTCGACACCGGCGTTGGCGCAGACGAAGCCGTGCCGGGTCTCGGTCATGATCAGGTCCCCCCGCCGCCGCAGGACCCGGACCGACTCGCCGGCGACGAGGGCGGCTCGGGCCTCACGGTCTTCGGGGTCCACCCGGACCAGGCGGCCCTCGGCCTTGGAGACGACCTTCTGGGTGACGACCACCACGTCACCGTCGACCAGCTCGACCCGGGAGCAGATCTCCCCGACCAGGTCGTCGCCGGGTCTCACCTCGCCGATCCCCCGGACCGGGATCAAGCAGAGGGTCACGACGCCGTGGCGAGCACGACACGGGCGAGAGCCGCCGACTCCGCCGGTCCGGACATGATGCTCGGGGCCACCACACATCTCATCCCGGCGGCCTCGACCTCTGCTGCGAGCCCGGCGTCGGCGACGTCGACCACGAGCGTGCCGGCGAAGGGGGCCCACAGCCGGGCCACGCCGACGGCCGACGCCTCGTTGCCGAGCTCGGTCAGCAGGCGGTCGGCGGGGCCCCGCAGGGCGGCGCCGGCGACGATCGGGGAGACGGCGACCACCCGCTCCCGCCGGTCGGCTACCGCGTCGCCGACGCCGGGCACGGCGAGCACCGGGGCGACCGAGACGACCGGGTTGGACGGGCAGACGACCACGAGGTCGGCCCCTGCGATCGCCTCGAGCACCCCCGGAGCCGGGCGGGCGGCCTCGACCCCGTCGAAGCGCACCTGCTCGACCTCGACCTCGTGGCGCAGCCCGACGAAGTACTCCTGGAAGCCGACCTCCCTCCCGCCGGCGAGGCCCACCCGGGTCTCGACCCGGTCGTCGGACATCGGGAGCACCCGGGTCGTCACCCCCCAGCGCCGGGCGATCTCGGCGGTCACCTCCGAGAGCCCGGCCCCTTCGCCGAGACGGCTGGTCCGGTACAGGTGGGTGCCGAGGTCTCGGTCACCGAGGTTGAACCAGGCCAGGCGCCCGGCCGACAGGGCACGCAGCTCGCCCATCGCCTCCCAGGTCTCCCCGGCGCGCCCCCAGCCGGTCTCGGGGTTCGCCGCCCCGCCCAGGGTGTAGACGACCGTGTCGAGGTCGGGGCTCACGTGCAGGCCATGGAGCACGACGTCGTCACCGGTGTTGACCACCGCGGTGACCCGCTCGGGGGGAACCACGCCGGTGAGGGCTCGCAGCATCCGGGAGCCGCCCACGCCCCCTGCGATCGCGGTGATCATCGCCGCACGCTACCGAGCCCGGCCCGGCTCGGGGCGCGCCGGTAGCCTCGGTCGAAGTGCGCAGTGTCGCGGTCGACGCCACCGCTCTGCTCGGGCCCCGGACCGGCGTCGGGGTCGCCGTCGCCGGGCTGCTCGGCTCGCTCGCCGGCGGGCCCCAGCGGATCGTCGGCTACGGGCTCACCGCGACGGGGTGGCGCAAGCTCCCCGCGCTCCTGCCTGAGGGGGTGGTCGCGGCGCCGAGACCGCTGCCGGCGGGACTGCTCATGCGGGCCTGGGTGCACCTCGACCTCCCGACGGTGGAGTCGCTGGTCGGGCGGGTGGACGTGGTCCACGGAACCAACTTCGTGGTCCCACCGGCGCGCCGGGCGGCCAGGCTCGTCACGGTCAACGACCTCACCCCGGTCCGCTTCCCCGAGCTGGTCACCGCCACCTCCCGGCGGTACCCGACCCTCGTCGCCAGGGCGCTGGCGGGGGGCGCCCACGTGCACACCCCCTCGGAGCTGGTCGCCGAAGAGGTGAGGGGGTACTTCGGGGTGGAGGCCGAGCGGGTCCACGTGGTGGCCTACGGCGTCGCTGCCCCGGCTGCGGGGGTGGGCACAGCCGAAGGGGTGGGGCGCTGCGCCCCGCCCTACGTGCTCGCCACGGCCACTGCCGAGCCGCGCAAGGACCTGCCCGGACTGGTGGCCGCCTGGGACCGGGTCGCCGGCGAGCTCCCGGAGCTGCGCCTACGCCTCCTCGGGCCGCAGGGATGGGGTGAGGCGGAGCTGGTCGAGGCGATCGGCCGGGCCGCCCACCGGGATCGGATCGAGCGGCTCGGCTGGGTGGAGGACCCTGTGCCGGTGGTGAGGGGAGCGGCCCTCCTCGCCTACCCCTCGCGCTACGAGGGGTTCGGCTTCCCCCCGCTCGAGGCGATGGCCGAGGGCGTGCCGGTGGTCGCGACGGCCGCCGGCGCCGTCCCCGAGGTGGTCGGGGACGCCGCGGCCCTGGTGCCGGTGGGCGACACCGACGCCCTCGCCGCGGCGATGCTGAAGGTGCTCACCGACTCGGCGGAGGTGGCTCGGCTGGTGGCTGCGGGCCGCGAGCGCGTCGCGCGCTACTCCTGGGCTGCGGCCGGGGAGGCCTTCGCCGGCCTGTACGAGCAGCTGTCGGCTCGGGGGTGAGCGCCGAGCACCCCGTCGAGGATCTCGCCCCAGGGCGGGGTGGTCGCCTCGCGTAGCACCGGGCGGGAGCGGCGTGCCGGCGTCGAGGACGCGCCGCTCGGCAGCAGCTCGAGGATCGCCCGGGCCAGGGACTGCGGGTCCCCGGGGGCGACCAGCCTGCCGGCGCCCGGGGGGAGCCCGGCGAGGATCTCGACGGGCCCGCCCTCGCAACCGGCGATCGTCGGGGCGCCGCTCGCCAGCGCCTCTGCGTGGACCATCCCGTAGGGCTCGGGCTCGGTGGACACCTGGCAGAACACGTCGAGGTCGGCGAGCAGCTCGGGCATGTCCGCTCGGGGCCCGAGCCAGTGCACGCCACCCAGGTCCGCCGCCCGGCTCTGCAGGTGGGTGGCGTAGTCCTCCTTGCCGCCGACCACCGGCCCGGCGACGACCAGCTCGACGCCGGGCCGCTCTGTTCTGACCAGGGGCAGGGCGTCGAGGAGGACG
>JAKARG010000361.1 GCA_021819345.1 Actinomycetes bacterium
CGGCCCCGGCGGTCCCTCTCGGCCGGTACGTCACGCTGACCACCTCGCCCGGGTGGAATGCGAACGCAAGCAGCTCTGCGAGCCTGGTGGGACCCGCCACCCGCCGGCCCGAGACCGAGACGATCACGTCGCCGGGCGCCAGGCCCGTGGCGGCTGCCGCCGTGTCGGGGACGACGCTGCAGACCAGCGCTCCGGAGCCCCTCGCCACCGAGCCGAGACCCGAGCCGGCCCCGCACCTCGACGCAGCACGCACCCCGAGGAAGGCAGTCGGCCCGACGTGGATCGCCCGGGAGGGATCTCCGGCCATGATCCGCCGGGCGATCGCCAGCGCGGCACCGATCGGGATGGCGAAGCCCTCGGCTGGCGACCCGGTCCCGACCCCCTCTGAGGTCGCGGTGTCCATCCCGACGACCTGGCCGGCAGGATCGACCAGCGGCCCGCCCGAGTCCCCGAGCTGCACCCTGGCGCTGGTCTCGATCAGGCCGGAGAGGTCCTCGGTGGTGCCCTCCGCCTTGTCGCTCGCCACCACCGATCGGCCGAGGCCGGTGACGTTGCCCCCGCCGGCGCTCGGGATGCCCCCTCGCCCCCCGGCGTTGCCGATCGCGACCACCTGTTCGCCGACCCGGGCCTCCGCCGGAGCCACGACCGCCCGGGGCAGCCCGGGGCGCCCCGAGAGCTCGACGACCGCGACGTCCGCCGCCACGTCGTAGCCGACCACCATCGCCCGGTAGTGGCGACCGGTCAGTGGGTCGACCGCGGTCAGGGAGGTCTCGCCGTCGACCACGTGGTTGTTGGTGAGCACGATCCCGTGGGCGCCGATCACGATCCCGGTGCCTGCCGCCTCCAGGCCCTCGTAGCCGAGCGAGCTGTCGAGGTCGACGATCGACGGCACAACCTTCTTCGCAGCCGAGGCGACCTGGGCCTCACCGGGAGGACCAACTGCACTGGCGCCGGCCGAGCGGCCACCTTCGGGTGCCGCTGCGCTCGGAGCGGGGCCGCTGCTCCCCGCCGGCCCGGCCTCGGGTCCGGGTCCCGACGAGCCCGTCGCCCCCGAGACGCCGGAGGGCGCGAACGCGCCGGGGAGCGACCGGCCGATCCCGATGCCCGCGACGAAGGCCACCGCCACCACGGCGGCGAGCACCGCCACGACCACCGCCGGCCTCCGCGGCGGGCCCGGAACCCAGACGCTCGCCGGGCCGGACGACGCCGCCGGCTGCGGCGCTCCGCCACCGTCGCCCCCGGAGGTCGCCCAGACGGATTGCGGCAGGGCGAAGCTTCGCGCCGGGTCGGACCCGGCCCCATCGTGCACCTCGTCGGGCACTGCAGCCACTTCGGGTTCCGCAGCCGCCACCTCTCCGGGTGCCCCTGCGCCCACCCCTGCCGCCACTTCACCGGGTGCGCCTGCGTCCGCTCCCGCCGCCACTTCACCGGGTGCCCCTGCGCCCGCCCCGGCCGCAGCCCCGGCCAGTGCATCCGGACCCGCCGGCAGGCCCTCGGGGAGATCGGGAAGATCGGCGCCCCCGGTCTCCTCAGGCATCTCCGGACACCACCCTGGCCTCTCGGTCCGCTGGTGCTGGAGCCGGCGCAGGAGCCGACAGCAGGTCGGGGCGGACGCCGGCCAACCACTCGACGTACTCTTCGGGATCGGGGTTGGTGGTGAAGCTCGTCCCGAGGGCGACCGTCGGGACGGTCTCGTCCCCGCAGTTGTGCGCCCGCACCGTCGCCCGCGCCGACTCGTCCCGCCAGATGTCGAGCATCTCGTAGCGGACGCCCGCTTGGTCGAAGTGCCGCAGCAGACGATCGCAGAAGTAGCAGCCCGGTCGCCAGTACACGACCACCGGGGACTCCTGAGCGCCGGGGGTCGACTGGTCCACGCGGCGAGGGTACTGCCTGCCCGCCACTTCGCCCGAGCCGGTGCCGCCCGAGCCCGAGCCGCCCGAGCCCGAGCCGGGGCCGGGGCCCGAGCCGGGGCCGGGGCCTTCGCGCGAGCCCGTGCCCGAGCCCGAGCCCGAGCCGGGGCCCGCTCTGTCGGCGCACCAGCCCGGTACCGCCCGGGCCACCAGAAGTGCGACCGCTCGCGCTAGTCGAGGGACCACTGTCGGTGGCGAGCCGAGAGCCGCCGGAGGGAGAAGTACGCGAAGCGCAGCGGATGATCCCTCCTGCTACCGGGCCGAGCGGCCGATCAAGGAGCCGTGGCACGCGTCGAACGGCGAGGGCGCGTAGCCCTAGGCCGCCGCTTCTCGGCGGCAGCCGCAGTTGCGGTGATCCTGGCTCTCTCCGGTGCCCGGTCGCCCGCGGCACCTGAGATCGCCCCCGGAGCCCCGGACAGCCCGGCGCGCGTCGTCGGCGTCGCAACCGCACCCGGTGGCGGGTACTGGGCCGCACTCGCCGGAGGGACGGTGCTGCCCGTCGGCCGAGCAGCCTCGTTCGGCGAGCCGGCGGACCGGGTCGGCTCCGCGACCTGGGACGAGACGACGGCGATCGCATCGGACCCGGCCGCGCCGGGGTACTGGCTGCTCGACGCCGACGGCAACGTCCAGGCGTTCGGCGCAGCCCGCTCGTTCGGGTCCCGCTCGCTGCACGACGCAGTCGCCATCGCCGGGAGCCCGGGGGGCGAGGGGTACTGGGTGGTGACCTCCCTCGGGCACGTGTTCGCCTTCGGCGGAGCCCCCTGGGTCGGCTCCGCCGCCGACCGGCATCTGGCATCGCCGGTCGTCGGGATCGCCTCTGCGCCGAGCGGGCGGGGCTACTGGCTGGTGACCAGGCGGGGCCAGGTGCTCGGCTACGGCGACGTCGCCGCAACGAGCTCCGAGCCCGCCGTCGCGCCCGGTGCCTCGGTGGTCGGTGTCGCCGTCGCTCCCGGCGGGGGTGGGCTCTGGTTGGCGACCTCCGCCGGAGCGGTCCTCACGACCGGCGACGCCAGCTGGCACGGCGATGCCGACGGAGAGCTGCACGGCGCCGCCGTGGTCGGCTTCGCCGGGAGCGGCCAGGGCTACTGGATGCTGGCCTCCGACGGCGAGGTGTGGAGCTTCGACGCGCCTGCGCTCCCGCCCTTGGCCATCGATGGCCTGGAGGCGGCCCCGCTCCCCCCGGCTGCGGTGCCGACCCGTTCGATCCCACCGCCGGCGGGCTTCTCCGCCGCCTGCTCCGGGGTCGGACCGGTCGCGGCGTGCAACCGGTTGGCCCTCGGCGCGATCGACGCAGCGAGGGCGACCGAGGGCTACGGACCGCTCGTCCTCCCCCATGGCTTCGCCGGCCTCGGCCCCGCAGCCCAGATCCTGGCGGTGGCCAACGCGGAGCGCACCAGTCGCGGGCTCCCCGCCCTACCGCAGTCCGCTCCACTCGACGCGCTCGCCGAGCAGGGAGCGGTCGCCGGCGAGGACCCGACCGGTCCGCCCTCCCACTCCTGGGCCTCCAACATCGCCTGGGGGTACCGGACGGCGCTCGCTGCGGACTACGTGTGGATGTACGACGACGGACCAGGGGGCCCCAACGTCGACTGCACCCGGGCTGGCGAGCCGGGGTGCTGGGGGCACCGCCGGAACGTCCTGTCCCCCTGGGGCGGGACCAGCGGAGCGGCGGCGCTGCCCACCCCCGAGGGGTGGGTGCTCACCGAGCTGTTCGTCGCCAGCTGACCCGGAGCCGGCCGACCCGAAGCCGGCTGACCCGGAGCCGGCTGACCCCGGAGCCGGCTGACCCCGGAGCCGGCTGACCCGGGGCGCCTCGGTGCGTGATGGCACCGACCGATCGCCTAGATTCGAGCCGGGCAGGACCGCCCTGCCCGACTACCCGACGAGGGGTGAAGGTGGCTTTCGAACTGGGCCACTTGCTCGAGCAGCGAGCGGGGGACCGTGAGAGGCTCCACGACG
>JAKARG010000362.1 GCA_021819345.1 Actinomycetes bacterium
GCCACGTCGTTCGCGATCGAGAAGGTGGTGAGCGCACCCCGGGTGATGAGCAGCTGCTTGCCGATCTCGACGACGTCGATCAGCTTGGTGGGGTTGGAGTCGAGGTCGACCATGTTGCCGGCCTCCTTGGCTGCGGTGGTGCCGGTGTTCATCGCGACCCCGACGTCGGCCTGGGCGAGGGCGGGGGCGTCGTTGGTGCCGTCGCCGGTCATCGCGACGAGCTTGCCGCCCTCCTGCTCGGCCTTGATCAGCTCCATCTTGGTCTCGGGGGTGGCCTCGGCGAGGAAGTCGTCGACGCCGGCCTCCTGGGCGATCGCCGCCGCGGTGAGCGGGTTGTCGCCGGTGATCATCACCGTTCGGATGCCCATGGTCCGCATCTGGGCGAACTTCTCCCGGATCCCCTGCTTGACCACGTCTTTCAGCTCGATGGCCCCGAGGACCCTCCCGCCGTCGGCGACGGCGAGCGGCGTCGAGCCGGCCCGGGACATCTCCTCGACGACCGGGTCGAGGTCGGGCGGGACCGTCCCTCCCTGCTCCACCACCCAGCGCTTGACCGACTCGGCGGCGCCCTTGCGGATCTGGCGGGGGCCGACGTCGAGGCCCGACATGCGGGTGGTGGCGCTGAAGGGGACGAACTCGTGCTCGGTGTCGAGCTGGCGCTCCCTCAGCTCGAAGCGCTCCTTGGCCAGCACGACTATCGAGCGCCCCTCGGGGGTCTCGTCGGCGAGGGAGGACAGCTGGGCGGCATCTGCGAGGTCGCGCTCGTCGACGCCGGAGACCGGGACGAACCTCGAAGCCATCCGGTTGCCGAGGGTGATGGTCCCGGTCTTGTCGAGCAGCAGCGTCTGGACGTCCCCGGCGGCCTCCACCGCCCGGCCGCTCATGGCGAGCACGTTGCGCTGCACCATCCGGTCCATCCCGGCGATCCCGATGGCCGACAGCAGCGCCCCGATGGTGGTCGGGATCAAGCAGACCAGCAGCGAGACGAGCACCACCACCGAGACCGCCGTGCCCGAGTAGTGGGCGAAGCTCTGGAGGGTCACCACCACCGGGAGGAAGATGATGGTGAGCACGGCGAGCAGGATGGTGAGGGCGATCTCGTTGGGGGTCTTCTGGCGGCTCGCCCCTTCCACCAGGCCGATCATCTTGTCGAGGAAGGTCTGGCCCCGCTCCGCGGTGATCCGCACGACGATCCGGTCCGACAGCACCCGGGTGCCCCCGGTGACCGCCGAGCGGTCCCCGCCGGACTCCCGGATCACCGGGGCCGACTCGCCGGTGATCGCCGACTCGTCCACCGACGCCACCCCCTCGACGATCTCCCCGTCGGAGGGGACCAGGTCGCCGGCCTCGCAGACCACCAGGTCATCCTTGGCGAGCTCCGAGGCGCTGACCCGCTCCTCGGCACCGTCGGCCCGCAGCCGTCGGGCCTCGGTCTCGGCGCGCATCTTGCGCAGGGTGTCGGCCTGCGCCTGGCCCCGACCCTCGGCGACCGCCTCGGCGAAGTTGGCGAACAGCACGGTGAGCAGGAGCCACACGGTGATCGACCAGGTGAACACGCTCGGGTGCGCGATGGCCTCGGCAAAGGTCACGACGGTGCCGACCAGGACCACGAACATCACCGGGTTGCGCACCTGGACCCGGGGGTCGAGCTTGCGGAACGACTGGGGGATCGCGCGCGAGAGGATCTCGGGGTCGAACAGGCTGCGCGAACGGGCCACGCCGTGCGGCTGGCTGCCCGCCGCCGGCCCCCCGGGGGTGGTGGTGGTCATGGTCATCCGAAGAACTTCCCCTTGCTCAAGGACTCGACGATCGGACCGAGCGACACCGCGGGGAAGAAGGTGAGCCCGCCGATGATGAGGATGACGCCGATCACCAGGCCGACGAACATCGCGTTGTCGGTGCGGAAGGTCCCCGCCGAGGGCGGCACCACGTTCTTGGCGGCGAGCGACCCCCCGAGGGCCAGCACCGGGATGATGATCGCGAAGCGTCCGATCAGCATCGCCACGCCCCCGAGGATGTTGTAGAAGGCGGTGTTGCCGTTCAGGCCGCCGAAGGCGGAGCCGTTGTTGTTGGCCTGGGAGGTGAAGGCGTAGAGGATCTCGCTGAAGCCGTGCGGCCCGGCGTTGAGCGGGCCCGCCCGACCGGCGGGCAGCGAGACCGCGATCGCGGTCAGCACGAGCACGGTGAGCGGCATCACGAGCGACGCGAGGCCGGCGAGCTTCACCTCCTTGGCCTGGATCTTCTTGCCGAGGTACTCCGGGGTCCGCCCGATCATCAGTCCGCCGATGAACACCGCCACGATGGCGTAGACGAGGATGGTGTAGAGCCCGCTGCCCACACCTCCGGGGGTGACCTCCCCGAGCATCATCCCGGTCAGCAGCCCGAAGCCGCCCATCGGGTTGAACGAGTCGTTGGAGGCGTCGACGCCCCCGTTGGAGGTCTGGGTGTTGGCGACGTCGAAAAGGGAGCTGGTCGTGTCGCCGAAGCGCGCCTCGGTGCCCTCGGTGTTGCCCACGTGGATGTCGGGCACTCCTGCGGCCGCGACCGCCGGGTTGGGCTGGTGCTCGGCGTAGCTCGTGAAGCCCACCCAGACCCCGAAGATGAGGACCATCGCGGCGAGCAGGGCGGCGCCCTGGCGTACCCGGCCCACCATCTTGCCGAAGGTGTAGGTGAGGGCGAAGGGGATCGACAGGGTCAGGCAGATGTAGAGCAGGTTGGTGAGCGCGGTCGGGTTCTCGAGCGGGTCGGCGAGATCAGCGTTGAAGAAGCCGCCCCCGTTGGTGCCGAGCTGCATGATCGAGCCCATGAACGCAGCGGGCCCCCGGGCGATCGTCTGGGTCACCCCGTTCAGCGCGTCGTGGATGGTGGCCGGCCCGGCCAGGGTCTGGATCGCGCCCTGGCTCACGAGCACGATCCCGGCCAGGAAGGCGATCGGCACGAGGATGTAGAAGAAGGCCCGGGTCGTGTCGACCCAGAAGTTGCCGATCGTCGGGCTGTTGCGCCGGGAGAACCCGCGGACCAAGGCGACGGCGACCGCGATGCCGACCGCGGCGGAGGCGAACTGCTGGAGGGTCAGGGCGCCGATCTGGGAGAAGTACGACATGGTCGTCTCCCCGCCGTAGTTCTGCCAGTTGGTGTTGGTGACGAAGGAGACCGCGGTGTTGAACGACAGCGCCGGCGGGACCGCCCCGAGGTGCTGGGGGTCGAGCGGCAGGTGGCCCTGGATGCGCATGATCAGGTAGGCGAGGCCGAGGGCCACGGTCGAGTAGGCGACGAGCGAGACGGCGTAGCGCTTCCAGGTCTGCTCGCGCTCGGGCTCGGGCCCGGTGCCGAGCAGCCGGTAGATCGGGCGCTCCAGCCACCCGAGGAAGCCGACCCGGCCCTCGAAGACCGCAGCCATGTAGGAGCCGAGGTAGCGCCAGACGAGCCCGAGCACGACGACGAGGACCACCAGGGTGAGGAAGAAGCCCATCTAGAACCACTCCGGCTTGAACATCGCGATCCCGAGGAACACGAACATCGCGACCGACAGGGCGAGCAGGATGACGTCCACGGCGCTCACCGGAGCCTCCCCGGCGAGCTCTCCCTGGTCCCGGTTGCCGGCGGGCGCCGGCGGGCGGGGCCGCTCATACCCGCTCCAGGGCCCAGATGAGCGCGAGGGACGCGGCGGCGAAGCCCACGATCCCGATGACCGAAAGGATGTCTCCCATGGGCTCGATCCTGCGCCCGCCGGCGTGAACGCCGCCTCGAGCCGGGCTCCCCGGCCGTCAACTGTTCGTGAACCGGGCGCCCTCGATCAGAGGTGGAGCGAGTAGCCGATGCCGGGGGAGGTGCGCAGCAGGTTGCCCTCGGGGTCGCCGAGCTT
>JAKARG010000363.1 GCA_021819345.1 Actinomycetes bacterium
CCCGATCGCCGTCCGATGCTGCGCGCCGTGAGGACGAGGGTGGGATCCGTCGCTGGTCGCCACATACGAGGTCAGACCTACGATAGCGAGCACTGCGGCAATCGTCGCGGCAAGCGATCGGCGCGTCGGCACTATGCGCTTGTCGTGCTTGTTACAGTCGTGCGTTCCGTCCATCGGTCGCGCCTCCATTACGTCTTCGCTAGGTCTTATTACAGCCGACGTGCCAGTTCGACGCACCGTTCAGCGGCGCTGTCGCACAATCCCAGTCCACCGCCTCTCTTGTTCTGATGCCCGTGACCGTTGTTGGCTCTGTGTGCGCGTACTGCTTCAGTCGCTGGTGGCCCGTCCACAGCCCTGTGATCCCTGGAATTGTGTTGACGCTTGGATTGGTTGGAGTGTTGATAGAAGCCCAGACCGCATACGGGACGTTTCCAAAGTCAAATGTTGCTACTTCGTCGTAGAGTGCATACACGCCACCTTGGTAGCCGTTGTGCGACAGCTCGTAGTCCCAGCCGCTTATGAAGTTCCGCGCCCCCGTTCTACAGCCGCTTGTTGAATTGTTGAACGGTTCCATATCAAAGTAGATCACACCGCCACCGAATGTAAGGCTCTTCGCTGTCTTGATCGCGATTGTGGCTGACGAGATACCCCAATAGTATGCTGTCGCATTAGAAGGAAAGTGCTTGCTAGGTGTGATATGAAGTGTCGGTGTGACACACTCCGATTGGTATCCAGCGAACACGAGACCGAGATCAAAGCCCTGTCCTGTGGCGGTGATGTGCGTTACTGCGTGTTGCCATGACGTGCTTAGATTGGGCTGCGAACATCCCTTAGTTTCCCCACTTGGCAGATAGATGCCCATCCACCAATATGTGTCAATTGTTTGCCAGTATTTGTACATTGTTGTCACCGCGGGCGCTTGACACCGGTCGAACCCACCCGCCTGTACATCCGACTCATACGCAGCGGCGATGGGAGACCGTCCCGCGAGGAGTGAAAGGGCAGAGATCAAGACACTCGTCGCGGATGCCAATACCACCAACGCGGCTAGGCGTTTGACGAACTGCGTTGCTCGTTTGCGCGCGCCCATACGTTTCCCCCCTCTGGTTTGCGTCGCTCTTCCGGCGAGACTCTCCATTTCCACACCGATGCCCAGCCGATGTAATGCAGTCACTCGATCGTCTCGCAAGGCTTCCCCGCGATCCCCGTCCACGTGTTGCAGAGCACCGTGCCAGCGGCGAAGTATCCGGGATCCGTCCAGTACGAGAACACCTGCTCGCCAGACGATCCGCACTTGGTGTTCCCCTCGTAGACCAACACTCCGTTCGCCCAGTACTTGGCGACGGTGCACATGGACGCCGGAAGTGCCGCTGTCGTTGACCAGTATGTGACCTGGGTTCCCGAACCCTCGACATAGATGCAGACGCTCTGGTTGCAGCCGCTTGCAGTCTGCGGAGAGATCGACGATGCCGCACGCGCAACAGACGTGGGTCCAGGGGTCAGCACGAAGCTCAAGGCGACGAGCGGGAGTGCGACGGCGCTTGACCGCAGTGCGCCGCCGAGGAGGCGCCGCCGGAACGTGGACCACGTCGATGAACGACTCATGGCTCAGCCCCCTACTAGAACCCATAGGAACCGTACTCCTACGTCGCGTAGAAGTCAATGGCGCAGGGGTGGAGCGAGGCTCGTTCCCCGACCCGCGGGGAGGCCGTGAGTCATTGCAGCCCGGCGACCGGCATCCAGACCACGAGCACGACGAGCGCAGCAAGTGAGAACCCGCTCATCACCACCCTGGGGAGGCCGAGCCGTGGCAGCGGCGTCGAGCCCTCCTGGAGCGCCCTCACCCGGTACGGAAGTGCGGGCACTCTGCCGAACCCCGAGGCGCCGGCCACCAAGGCAGGCGCGCTTGACAGCTTCCCGAGCGCCAGGGCAAGCGCTCGGCGGCCGACGATCGAAGCGGCACTCCGGTCCGCGAGGATCTCTTCTTCGACCAAGTGGACCTCGAGGAGGTCGTCCAAGAGCGGCACGAAGAACAGCCCGCGTGCGGTCACCCTCGCGACCAGCTGGCGAAGCGGCGCGAGCCGCAAGCGATGCAGCTCCTCGTGGGCGAGCACCGCAGCGAGCTCGTCGCGGCCAAGGTGTGCGACGAGCCCCGTCGACACCGCGACGCGCGGGCGGAGGATGCCGATGCAGAGCGCGTAAGGCTCGTCGTCGTGGCGCAGCTCGACGCGCTGCGCTCCGGCTCGCATCGCAGCGGTGGCGAGCTCGTCGGGGACCTCAGGCACACGGGGACCGAGGATGAGATCGGCCTTTCGAACCGAGCGACCGAGCGCGACTGCGCGCACCCCGGCGAGGATCACCGTCGCGCACAGGAGGCCGAGGAGGATCGCGACGGGGACGAAGAGGTGGAACCCGACGCCGGCGATCGGTCTCGTGCACGCCAGTGGGAAGCGGGGCCGAGCACCGCCCGGGAGCCACGCCCAGTAGCACCGGGCCATGGTGTCGAGGCCGAAGAAGGCCACGCCCGCACCGCCGAGCTCGAGCCCGGTGCCGATCCCCACCAGCAGGGCGAAGCTACGACCCGGTCTCCCCCTCATCCTCGTCCCCCTCTTCGACCAGCTTGCGGAGTTGGGCTGCGAGCTCTGGGTCCGCGCGCACCTCGGCGACGAAAGCCGAGACCGCGGCTTCACCGAAGAACTCGAGGAGCTCCCGGCTGCGGTCGCGCGCCCGACGCTCTGCAAACTGGGCCTCGGTCACCTTGGGAGCAAACCGGTAGGCGCGCCCTTCGACCTCGTGGTCGACGAGACCCTTCTTCTCCAGGTTCAACAAGACATTGAGGACGGTGGTGTAGGCGAGCGGCTCCTTGCGCCGGCGGTTCACGACTCGCTCGACCTCTGAGGCGAGGGACGGGCCCTGTCGCCACAACACCTGCAACAGCTTGGCCTCTAGCGGTCCTAGTCCGAGGATCTGGGTGGAGTCCTGGCGGACCATATCGAGATCAGTGTACGCCGAGAAGCTGTGGGGTCGCGTAGATCGACCGCGGCGATCTCGGCGCCGACAACGACGGTCAGGATGGTCACACTCCGTGACTCTTCCCGCATCGATTTGGCTGCTGGTAGGGAACTTGTGTGCGTGGACACCCCCTAAGCACTCTCGCCTCGTCCATCGCCCCCCGACCAGCTGGACGTGTCCGCGCACGACGACACGGGTATCCGGCAACGCACCCAGCCGCTGCCGACTCCGCGTTCGTGGAGCTCTCCTTCGGGTCCAGCGTGTCCTTGGGCGACACGGTCGTCGTCACAGCGGGGTCCTCCGGCTTCTCGGCCTCTCCGCCGGCGCGGACCGCTCTCGCCACCCCGGTCGATCCTGCGCGCGGGGGGACGGAAGACCAGAATCGCACGAGCCTGGTCGTTGCCATCAAGGTGCCCACTGGCGTCGCCGTCGCTGGGGACTCACGCACGACGTTCGCCAGCTCGATCGCCTTCGATTCGGAGCGCAAGGTGTTCCGCGTGCCGGGAGCTCCCATCCTCGTCGGCTTGAACGGAGAGGTCCGGAGGGGCCCGTGCCATGGGATCCAGGTGATTCGTGAGGTCTTTTCTTCGGGCGCCCAGAGCGCCGAAGGCGTCGCCTGCCTGGTGGAGCGGGAGCTCGCCCGCTTGGGCGTCCTCCGAGCGAGCGTCGTGGTCGCCGGATGCACGCCTGACCCGGCCGTGTGGTCCGTCTCGGCGCGCGACGACGGGCGATGGCGCGCCGAGGAGCAGCTGGCGGGCGCCTGCGGCGACGACTACGTCCACGAGCGCTACGTGGTCTCGGGTTCGGGGTCGAAGGCCCACGTGCTGCTCCCTGGCGTCCATCTCGTC
>JAKARG010000364.1 GCA_021819345.1 Actinomycetes bacterium
CATGGCCGAGGAGAGGTGCGAGAGCGGCCGAATCGGACTCACTGCTAATGAGTTGACTGGGGGAACCTGGTCCGAGGGTTCAAATCCCTCCCTCTCCGCTCTTGTGACCTTGGGTGATCAGCCCCATTGATGCTTGCGTGGGCGTCTCGAACTGGGGCGAGATGCTTGCCACCGACCGACTTCATCACTGCAAGTGGGTCGCTCCTTCCATAGAGACCAAGAGGATTACCGGCCCACTAGAGTTGCTTCGTTGCGCTCGTAGCTCAACGGATAGAGCATCTGACTACGGATCAGAAGGTTGGGGGTTCGAATCCCTCCGAGCGCGCGAAATAAGTGCAGGTCAGGGGCCTGGCCGACATCTTCGCCAGATCCTTGGCCTCCGGATTTGTCACGGTTTTGTAACGGAGGCTCGGGTGAACGGACTGCGGCGAGTTGTTGATCTGGACCTTGAGCGCACCCGCCGGTTCTCTGCTGAGATCGAGCGAGAGTTGCGACGGAGCGGCGCCCGGACGCTGGTGGCGGCAACTGATGGAGTGGAAGACCTGGGCCGCTGGCGCCGGGCGGCAGTGATGGCGGCGCATCGGATGGGTCACCGGGCCAGGACGTACATCTGGGGCAGAGAGGTGGCCCTGGAGTTGGACCTGCCGGTCAGTGAGGCCGAGGATCGGCTTGCAGCGGAGTTGGTAGCGAGCCTTTTGGACATCGGAAGGCACCGAAGCTAGCTTCGATGGCCCTTGACGGCGTCGAAGACGAGTTCGGCGACCTTCTCTGCGGCAAGCCGATCGAGTTGTTAGACGCTGTGCTGGTAGACGTTCTGGGTGAGAGAAGTACTTGAATGCCCAAGGCGCTCAGAGGCGATCTTCACGTCCACTCCGACTCGCAGCATGGCGGTTGCATGCCAATGCCGCTTATGTGGAGTTCCACATAAGCGGCACTCCCTCGTTACTGAGGCGCTCCGCCGGGGAATGAACGCCGTCCAGCTGGCCCAGCTGCTCGGGCACAGCGGGCTGCGGATGATCGAGCGGGTCTACGCCCACCTCAACGCCGCCGACGGCTACGAGGCGGTCATGAAGATGCTGACCACCGACCGGTAGTCGGAGGGGCGCTGTTGACGGACTCGGCGAGCGAGCCGTCCCGAGCCGGATCGCGGCCCGGCCTCTACCATCGCCAGTCATGAGCCCGGACAAGCGGTCCCGTCAGCGGCAGACGCCGCCGCGTCGTCCCGCCCTCGAGGTCAAGATCGGGCCATCGTCGGACGACGCTCACGACGTCGTCTACTTCCGGCGGCACTGGGATGACGATGCGGACGATATGGCACCCGGGCGGGACTTCCTGAACGGCTGCCCGACGAAGGTTCGCGCCACCATGCGCGCGGTGCTGGCGGCCGTGGCCGAGGCACCTCCGAAGCGGTACGCCGGAGGGTGCTACTGGGAGGCGATGAAAGGCGACATGACGGGCTGGTTCGAGGTCCGAGTAGACGGCCCGAAGCGCCACCACTACCGCCTGTACTGCCGCCTCGACTACGAGGCGAAGAACGCTGGGGTGGACAAGCCGCTGCTGGTGGTGATTGCCGGCCTCGACAAGCCCTTCCGGACCGAGCTGAGCGCGCAGGACTACGCCGGGGTTCGCGCCCTCGGGGAGGAGTATCTCGGCCGCAATCCGCGTCCATCTGCTGACCGGTCAGGAAGCGAGGACCTTCTCGCGCCGCCGGCGCATGGAGGTGACGTGCTTGGCGAGGGCCTTGGGGTCTGCCGACCGGCCCTCCAAAAGGGGCCGGGTGACCTGCTTGCGCTCCTCGGGGGGAAGCGGTTCCAGGGTGACCCGCATTCCGAGGGCAGCAGCCACTTCCGCGAGGGTGCCCAGGGTCGGGTTGACGTGGCCGGCGGAGAAGAGGCGCCGCACGACCGCCGGCTCGGTGCTGATTGCCCGGGCCAGCTCCGCCTTGGACAGGTGAGCGGCCTCCCGCGCCTCGTCCAGGGCGTTGACGAGCTGATCGATGGTGGCGATCCGGATCGACTCGCGGACGTACTCTCGGAGGAACTCAGGGTCCTGAAGGTCCTGGGTAAGGTCGTCCCAGAAGGTGCTGGGGGTGGCAGTCATGACGTCTCCATCAGTTGCTCTGCGAGACAGCGTAGCATTTATGGTACGCCATGTCCAGCGGCATCCCTCGTCGAACGGGTAGGTCAGAGAGGGTCTGACGCCGAAGGCGTCTCGTGTGATGGGCCGTTGAGCAGGCGGTCCAGGGCTACCCGCGGGACGAGGACGCGACGGCCGATGCGGATCGAGGGTATCTCGCCACGTCGGACGGCCTCGTAGGCGAAGGTCCGGCTGATGCCTAGTAGGGCCGCGGCCTCCTCGGCGGTGAGCGTGAGGCGGCAGACCTCGCTCCAGTATCATCCAAATTTCCGAGAAGCGCTCGGCCCCTTTCAAGCCGAGGCGTCTGGCACGCACGCTTGAGAACTGCTTTGAGCCGATCCCGGCCTGGCATTAGGCCAGGACCTCGATGGGTGGCTACCCAGCCGAGTGGTCACTTACCGCGGCGATGGGGTGGAGGAGATCTGGTGCGCCATCAGCGTCCGAGCGGTCGACGGAAACTTCAGTCGCGCCGAGACCAGGGACCTGCTCGTCGCAGCCCTTGAGGATCACCTGGCCCCAGTCGAGTTTGAGGCCCAGGGCGACTGGCCGACGGGTGATGTCGGGTGATTGGAGGCGGTCAGGCCTGGGGTGCGGTAGCCGACCACTGGCCCCCCGCAACCCGACGAATGGCGTCGGTGGGGATGTCAAGAAGGTGAGCTGCGATAGCTGTCTCCCCGGCCTTGAGGACTGACCGGGCGTGGTCGATGCCCTTGTCGATGAGGTCGGCATGTCGGATGACGTACTCGCGGACGGCCCTTTCAACGACGTCGGCTTGAGTGGTGTCGATGAGCGCGGCGAGGTAGCGGATGCGCTCCTTCGTCTGCTCGTCGACCTTGATCGGTGCCCGGCTCATCGCGAACCTCCTCGGCTACTGAGTGGGAAAGTACATAAGTACCCAGCCAACCGGCAACCCCCGGGCAAACCTTGTCCTCGGCGTTTTCGAAGCCGCGGGGGACGATGGGGGCGCCTGGTTACTCGTGGGTGCGTTCGGGTGAGTGCAGCGGGTTGTAGACAATGACCCACCGGTCATCACCGGTCCGGAAGGTCGCCGCAGAAAAGGCGTCGCTCTGCAGCTCCTGAAGACGCTTGATGGGGGCCAGCCTATCCGCTGGCACGCTGCGGGCGTCGAGGTCGCTGGCAAAGGTGTCCAACGGAACGAGCTCCTCTTCTGAGCACCCCAGCCGAGACCTTCGCGACAGGCCGGCCAATCGCTGCCCTTCGGTTTGCTCTCGGGTATCTAGGCTGAGGAGGTTCACATTGCCGTCTTCTGATCGCGAAGTCTCCGAGGACGCTGCTGTCCGAATCGCTCAGGAAGAGTGTCTTCGGCGGGGCATACCGTGGCGAGAACCCTTCGCTTCGTGCCTGGGGACTTGTATGGCGAGTGGTGGAGCCTGCTCAACACTGGATGGCAAAGCGCGCTGCGGCACACGCGCGCCGCAGTTCAGAGCTCCCCAGGCGCCCGACGTGTTGAATCAACTTCTCCTTTGGCAGCGGGAGGATGTTGTCGAGGTTCGCCACGCACTGACGATTGAGGCCTTGGGCCGGCCCAAGTGGAACCTCCGTCGGGATCTGTCTCACACGCGTGGTCACCGGGGCCACCAGGATCGTCGTAAGCCGCGGCAGCACCGAGGTCCTGGTGAGCACTACTACCGGCCGGCGTTTGTCGCCTGGAACGTCGGCGAACCAGACGTCGCCCCTCTCGGGTTGGGGAGCT
>JAKARG010000365.1 GCA_021819345.1 Actinomycetes bacterium
ATCTTCGCGCGCCCGGCGGTGCTGCGAGCGCCCGGCGGTGCTGCGAGCGCCCGGCGGTGCTGCGAGCGCCCGGCGGTGCTGCGAGCGCCCGGCGGTGCTGCGAGCGCCCGGCGGTGCTGCGAGCGCCCGGCGGTGCTTCCCCGCGCCCGGCGGTGCCGCGAGCGCCCGGCGAGCGGGGCCCCCTGGAACGGGCCAACCCCGAGGCAGCTCCACTTCGCCGGCACGAGCGGCAAAGCTGTCCCGGTGGTCGACATCACCTCCCCCCGCTCGCCCGGCCGGACAGTGCGAGGACGCCTCTACGGCAGGAACGTCCTCGAGGGGGTGTTCCGGGCCGCTCCCGACGAGGACCTGTTCCTAGGGGAGCTGCTCGTGGCGGTCGACGAGACCACCGACCGGCGCTATTTGTTCCGGGTCGTGGACGTCACCTACGGGACCGAGCACCACGAGCCGGGCTGGGCCGAGCGGGTCGCCGGCACCCTGCTCGCCGACGATGCCCGCGGCGAAGGCGGTGCCCACCCGCTCCACGAGGCGGACCGGCGCACCTACCGGGTCGCCGACTGCCGGTGCCTCGGGTACCTGGCTCCGCCGGAGCGGCCCGGAGCGCCCCGCTCGGTGTTCCGCAAGCCGAAGAGCCTGCCCACCCAGTTCTCGGCCGTGGTGGCGCCGGAGGCGGAGGACTTCGCCTTCCTCGCCGAGCGGATGGGCGACCTGCCGGTCGGGCGGCTCCGCAGCGGGGAGACGGTCGTCGAGCTGACCGTCGGGATCCCCGGGTCCTCCCTCGCCACCCATGTCGGGGTTTTCGCCACCACCGGGATGGGCAAGTCAAACCTGATGCAGGTGCTCGCCGCCGGCGTGATGCGCGCCAACGGTCGCTACGGGCTGCTCGTGATCGACCCCCACGGGGAGTACCGCGGGGCGCTCTCGCGCCACCCGAGCGCCACGGAGGCGCTGCGGATCTACTCCAACCGGGCGATGGCCGGCTCGAGCGCCCTGCTGGTGGGCCTCGGTGAGCTGTCGGTGGACGACCTGCGGACCGCCTATGAGTGGAGCCGGCCCCAAGAAGAGGCCCTCTACGAGCTGGAGCGCCACTACGGCACCGACGGGCTCGGGTGGCTCGCCGACTTCGCCGGCGTCGACGACCTCGCCGGCTTCCGCGATGCCGAGGTCTCCGCGCGCGTCGCGCTGTCGACCCTGCAGGTGGTGCACCGCCGAGCCCGACGGATCGTCGGCCTGCGCTGTGTGGCGACCGACCCCTCCCTGTCGGTCGGCCGGCGCATCCTCGACGACCTGCTGGCCGGCAAGGTGGTCCTCGTCGACGTGAGCGGCCTCGGCTCCACCGAGGAGGTCCTGGTGGCCTCCTACCTCACCCGCCGGGTGCTCGACGAGTGGCAGGCCGCCTACCTGGAGGACCCGGATCGCCACGCCCGCATGCCGGTCGTCGCGGTCGCCCTCGAGGAGGCGCAGAGGGTGCTGTCGGGGAGCAAGGACAGGGAGTCCAACGTCTTCCCCAGGCTGGCCCGAGAGGGCCGCAAGTTCGGGGTGGGCCTCTGCGCCGTCACCCAGCAGCCACGCCTGCTCGACGACGAGCTGCTCAGTCAGTTCAACACCTTCTTCATCCTCGGACTCGCCGACGAGAAGGACCGCTCGATCCTGCGCTCCTCCTCCAAGCAGGACATCGCCGCCCAGGGGGCCGAGATCCAGACCCTCATGCCGGGTGAGTGCCTGATCGCCAACCTGCACGCGCCCTTCGCCGTGCCGGCGCTCGTCGACCTCTACTCCGAGGTCGTGCGCGCCGCCCCGGCCCCACCCCGAGCCCGGTCGGCGGTCCCCGCCCACGTGGCGGCACTGGTCGACTGAGATGGGGCCCGGTCGCCACCCGGACGGGCGGCTGCAACGCCAGGTCCCCCACTGCTGAGATGGGTGAGATGGGAGCGCTCGGGACACCTCGGGGCTTCGGCTCGGCCGACCGCGAGCCGGACACCTCGGGCGGGTTGGATCTGGAACAGCCACTGGAACAGCCCACCACCCTGCCGCCCGAGGACCCACGCCCCAGCGTGATCGATCGGCTGGACCACTTCCAGCGCCGCCACTGGTGGCTCGGCTTCCCGCTCACGGTCCTCTACAAGTGCCTCGACGACCGGGCCAGCTACATGGCAGCCAACGTCACCTACTACGTGCTCGTGTCGCTGTTCCCGCTCTCGCTGCTGTTCGTGAGCCTGGCCGGGTTCTTCCTCGACGGCCACCCGGGGGTGCGCGCCGAGCTGATCTCGACCGCGGCCCGGGACCTGCCGGGGATCGGACCGCAGCTGCGCTCGAGCATCAAGGGGATAAAAGGGAGCGGGGTGGCCCTCGCCGTCGGCGCAGCCGGGACCCTCTACGCGGGCCTCGGGGCCACGACCTCGGCGGAGTGCGCCTTCAACCAGATCTACGGGATCATGCGCCAGGACCAGCCCAACCCGATCGTCACCCGCTTGCGCGGCCTCGGCCTACTGCTGCTGCTCGGCGTGTTCATCCTCGCCTCGACCGGCCTCGGAGTCGCGGCCGCGACGGCCAACGGGCTGTCGGCCCGCTACGGGATCGGGGTGCACGTGGCGGTTTACGGGGTCACCTTCGTCGTCGACGTCGCGCTGTTCAGCGCCGGCTTCGAGCTGCTCACCGCGTGCGAGCTCCACATTCGCGACGTGATCGCCGGTGGGGTCATCGCTGCGGTCGTCTGGGAGCTGCTCCAGACCCTCGGCGCCCGCTACATCGCCCACCTGCTCAGCCACGAGGCGGCGGTCTACGGCACCTTCGGGGTGGTCGTGGGGGCGGTGGCCTGGATCTACCTCGAGTCGCTGGCTCTCATGATCGCCGCCGAGGTCAACGTCATCAGGGAGCGCCGGCTGTGGCCCCGCGCCCTGATGGGCCAGTTCATCGACGGGGTCGACTTCACCGACGGCGACCGGGAGTGCTACCGCATGTACGTCGAAGCCTGGCGCTTCAAGCACTCCCAGACCGTCGGGGTCGACGGTCCCCCGCCCCGCCGCCCCGGGTCGCCTCGACGCTCCCGGAGGAGGCGTGCCGGCCGGCGATCGGTCCCGGTCGGCCCGGCCCTGCGCCGGCGGGCAGCTTCGGCCACCTCGCCGGGCTCGGGCGGGTCGGGTGCTGCGCCCCCGCCCCCCGACCAGGCCGGCTAGCGCTACCAGGCCTCGAAGTCGCCGGCGCTCGCCCTCAGCCTCGCCAGGACCTCGAAGAGCAGCCCGAGATCGGCAGGGTCGAGGCCCGGGTCGGCGAAGATCGCGCAGACCACCTTGCTCGCCTCCTCCGCCCGCTCCCTCCCCTCGTCGAGCAGCTCGGCGAGGGTGGTGCGCCTGTCGGTCGGGTGCGGCACCCGGCGGATCAGCCCCTGGGCCTCCAGGCGGTCCACTGCGTTGGTGACGCTCGTCGGGTGGACCTGGAGCCGGCTACCGAGGATGCCGAGCGGCAGGGTGCCCCGCCGGCTGAAGACGAGCAGCATGAGCACCTCGTAGCGGGCGAAGGTGAGCCCGAGCGGCCGGAGCGCCCGGTCGATGCGGTTCAGGTAGATCTGCTGGGCCCGGAAGACCGAGGTGATGGCCGCCATCGCCTCCGCAGTGGTGCCCATTCCGTGGGCCTCCCACTGCCGGCGGGCCTCGGCGATCGGATCGACCGCCGCCTTGCGGGCGTCGCTCACCACCGGGCACCGCCTTCGGACGAGAGCTCTGCCTCCCAGGGGGCGCCGGGGGGGACCCGGAGGCGGCGGCGGGGCCCGGGGCGGATGAGGTCACCGTCGAGGTAACCGGCGTCGCCCTCCCAGAGCACCACCTCGCAACCGCCGGGCTCCCTGGC
>JAKARG010000366.1 GCA_021819345.1 Actinomycetes bacterium
CTGGGCTTGCGCGCCTGGCTCCTCTTCTTGGCCCCGCGAGGCGGCACCGGGGCCCCGGGAGGGCCTCCGGTGGAGTTGGAGGAGCCTTTGGAAGGACCGGGTTCGGGCGCCACCAAGAATAGACAGTAGTGTCGTTCAGCTCGATAATGGTAACGATCACGGTCGTCGCTCCGCTTCCGATCGATGAAGACCCCTACCCGAGCAGGCTGGGCGACACGGAGCCGCCGCCGGGAATGTTGGCGAAGGCCTCGGCCGGGGCGCCTCGGGCCGCCCTCGCCCCGGGGCTCTGCGCTCACCGCTACCTTCCGGGGTCGAGCGGCCCGCAGCCATCCGGCCTTACCCGGCGATCCGCCCGTCGCTCAGGCGCACCCGTCGGTCGAGGCTCGCAGCCACCCGCTCGTCATGGGTGGCGACCACGAGCGTCGCCCCCGAGTCTCGGCGGACCTCCAAGAGCAGCTCGACGATGGCCGCTCCGGTCGCGCTGTCCAAGTTGCCGGTCGGCTCGTCGGCCAAGAGCAGGCGGGGTTCGTTGACAAGCGCTCTGGCGATCGCGACGCGCTGTTGCTCCCCGCCCGACAGCTCCGCTGGCAGGTGCCTGGCCCGCTCGGCGAGGCCGACCCGCTCGATCAGGCTCATTGCGAGCCCACCTCGGGCCCGAGCCTGCCTGGCGGGCAGCAGGGGGACCAAGACGTTGTCGATCGCAGACAGCGAGTCGAGCAGGTGGAAGGCCTGGAACACAAAGCCCACCCGGCGGCGGAAGCGGGCCGCTGCGGCCGCCCCGAGGCTGGAGACCTCGGTGCCGCCGACGATGAGGCTCCCCGCGCTCGGGCGGTCCATCGCGGCGATCAGGTGCAAAAGCGTCGACTTGCCCGAGCCGCTCGGGCCGACCAGGGCGACCGCCTCCCCCGAGCCGATGTCCAACTCGATGCCATCCAAGGCGGTCACCGACGCCGGGCCCCGCTCGTAGCGCTTGGTGAGGCCCCGGGCGACGATCGCCATGCCGGGGCTGTCGCCGGCGTCGCCGGGGTCGTCGCTCGGCCCGCCGGGGTCCTCGGCCATCTGTTGCTCACTCACCCGAGAGCGCTCCTGCTGGCTGGATCCGGGAGCGCCGCCACAGCGGGATGGCGAGGCTCGCCATCGAAAGGACCGCCCCGGCGGCCACCGCCGCTACGACCGAGGCCACCGACAGCCCGATCGGTCCCCCGAGGGCCACGAGCACGATGAGGCCGACCAGGCCCCCGGCCCCGGCCCCGGCGACGCTGAGCAGAGCCGACTCCCTGGCGGCCAGGCGGGCCACCTGGCCCGGGGTCCAGCCGAGCGCCCCGAGGAGGGCCGCCTCGGCGGCCCGCTCGCGCATCTCGGCTATCCGGACATCGACCATCGCGACCGCCCCGATGGCGACCACGAGCCCCGCGCTCACCAGGTCCGCTCCGCGCACCTCGAAGCTCACCGCATCCCCGAGCAGGC
Source organism: Actinomycetes bacterium (assembly GCA_021819345.1). GTDB lineage: Bacteria > Actinomycetota > Acidimicrobiia > Acidimicrobiales > Palsa-688 > JAKAQB01. The sequence continues at coordinate 1,468 of JAKARG010000366.1, forward strand.
TGTGGGCGACCCCGCCCCCGAAAGCGACGAGCACCCCGAAGACCACCGAGGCAACGAGCACCGAGATCGCCAGGCTCCCAGCCGCCACCACCGAGCGGCCCCGCAGGCGCCAGAGGTTGGCGAGCGCGAGGCCCCCCGGAGCGCGGACCTCCGGGCGCCAGGCACCGGGGGGCCTCGGGCCCCGCAGCGACTCGACCGGCGCTCCCGCCCCGGCACGCCAGGCGGGCGCCGCGGCGCCGAGTCCGCTCAATACGACCGCTACGGGCACCACCAGGGCGAAGCGGGCCGCAGGGACCACGAGGCCCGAGGCGGCCACTATGGCGACGACCGCCCCGAGGCCGGCAGCACCCGCTGCGGCCCCGACGGCCACGCTCTCGCCGACCACCAGCCGGGCGATGTCGGTGGCTCCGAAGCCGAGGGTGCGAAGCGTGGCGATCTCGGCCCGGCGCCCCCTGAGTGCCACCGCGGTGGCCGAGGCGACGAAGAGCAGCGCCGCCGCCAGCACCGCGACCGCCAGGGCGTCGTCTTCGCCCGAGAGCCCCTCGATGATGAGCGAGTCGACCCCGAGGCGCACCCAGTGCTGCTCGAGGTTCATCGCCGGCTGGCCGAAGTGCCCTGCGGCGAGATGCACCCGCTGGTCGTAGGGGGAGCTGCCGGCGGTGACGTTGACGGTGAGGCCGGTCTCGGTGGCGATCCGCTCGGCCACGAGGTCGATGCGCGCGAGGCTCGTCGGGTTCGGCCCGCTCACCCCCGCCACCCGCACCTCGATCACCGAGATCGGCGTCTTGTCCGAGATCGGTGGCGTAGAGCCGGAGATCGACGGCTTGGTGGTGAAGGCTGCCAGCGTGCGCCCGTCGATCCTTCGCACCTCGCCGTCGCCGTCCTCCAAGGCGATCGCCCCCTTGATCGTGGTGAGCATGAGCGGCGGCTGCGTGAGGTAGCCCGCCACGTTGGTGGTCGGCCCGAGGGGGCGCTTGCCGAGCAGGCGGGCCGAGGCGGGCCCCGCAGCGCTGACCGTCGGTGGGTAGAAGGTCTGGAGCGGCACCTTCGACAGCGCCGAGAACTGCTCGAGCTTGGCAGGGTCGAAGGTCCCGATCACCTCCTTTCTCGGCGCCAGCACGTGCTCGGTCCTGCCCACCTCTACGAAGGCCTCCTGCTGGTCGACGAAGCTCAGGTGCCGGTAGGCGGTGTCGTTGCTGCCCGGGGGGGCGAAGTCGCCGGCAGCCTGGGTCTGCCAGACCTTCGCCGGGTTGACCACCACCTTCGGTGCCAGGGTGTCGCCCTCGGTGGCGTAGCTCGCCGGGCTCACCCGCCAGTATCCGGGGGAGAGGTAGGCGACGTGCGAGTCGTTCTCGAAGCCCGACAGCCCCTCGCTCCAGGCCTTGTTCGGGCTGAGCGAGGTCTCCCCGACCAGTTTGCCCCCGAGGTGGGTGGCGAAGCGGTACGCGCTCGGGGCCGACAGCGCCTGGGCCAAGTCGGTGCCCTTCGGGACCGAGAGCTTCTCGATGCTCACCTTGGCGGTCTCGTCCAAGTAGGTCTTGTCGCTCGCGATGAGGGGCAGCACCCGGTACTTCTCGTTCGTGGAGCTCCCCGGCAGCGAGGTCCAGCCCCCGAGCCCGGTGCCTTCTTTCAGATAGGACCCCGAGGTCATCGCCCCCCCGAGGCCGACCAGGCGCTGCTCGGCTAGGGGGTCGATGCCGGCGACGAGCACCGGGATGCTCACATAGACGATCACCCCCCTGGTCCCCGAGGGGTCCGCGTTGATGAACCCGGAGCGCTCCTCGGCGCCGAGCTCGGCCTTGCCCGAGATCCCGAGTCGCTCCAGGAGCTTCGGCGACACCTCGACCTCGGGCGAGGCGCAGCCGAGCAGGGGGTGCAGCAATATGTTCTCCTGGGCCGAGAACGGGTCGCCGGGTCCCCCGATCCCGGCGTTGGTGATCGCCACCCCGGCGTTCGCCCCCTTCATGAACTCCCCGCAGACATCGACGTAGCGACCGTCGGGGAGCCTCTCGTAGCCGGCTTGGGTATCGGCCGAGTCGAAGTGCAGCGTATGGTCGGTCCAATACAGATAGAAGGTGTTGCCCGGGTAGTTCGACAGCCCGCCGTGGACCGACCAGTCGACCGTCGCCCGGTAGAGGTCCTGGCTCCCGTGGGCGATCGAGGCCGGGAAGGGCACGAAGACCCGGTCGGTCAAGGTGAAGTAGCCGACGTCGGCCACCGGGGCGGCGAGAGAGACCCCGGGGGTGTGCTCGATCTCGTGCCACTGACGAAGGCTGATCCCCCCGAACAGCCCCGAGAGGAACCCGTCTGAGACCACCCGGTGCTCGCGCTCGAAGGCGGTCTCGGCACCCTTCGGGCGCACGAGGATCTCATAAG
>JAKARG010000005.1 GCA_021819345.1 Actinomycetes bacterium
GGTGAAGAGTGCGAGAGCGACGAGACCGGCGATGACGCCTGCGAGGGTGCCTCCGGAGACCTGGGGGCCGACGAGGGAGATCTGGGAGCCGGCGCCGCCGTTGGCGGCTGCGGGGACTGCGGCGACATATGATAGCGACTGCGCGAGGTCAGAGGCTGGAACGACGGTGTCAACGATCTTGTTGGTCGCCGTCGAGATGACGTAGCCGGCATAGTTGGTCGAGTGCGTCCCCACGTACATGTAGTTACCGCTGGGGCTCATCGCCAATGACTGCGGCTCAGCGGAATTGGACGTAGGCAACAGAATCGTGGCTGCTATCGTCCATGTCGCTGTCTCGACAGCGACAATGGCGCCAGAAAACATGATTCCGACATAGACGAAGTCGCCCGCCGAGGTCACCGCGACACTGCTCCCAATACCGACCTCTCCTCCCGAACTGAACGTCGTGGTTATCGTGGTCACCACTGCGTTCGTCGTGGTGTTGATCACGAAGATTGTGTTGTACCCCGAGATGAACCCCGAGACGTAAAAGAACGATCCGTCCGGCGAGAATGCTCCGGCATAGGTTTGCAGCGCTCCGGTCGAAATCGTCGCCGTCACGGCGTTGGTCGCGGCGTCAATGACATAGACGTGACCGTAGAAGTCCACCACGTAGATGAAAGTGCCTTGCGGGGAGACCGCAATTGAGGTCGGGTACGCGCCTGATGGGAGCGATATCGTGGCGACGACCGCCACGGCGGCGACTGAGTAGACCGAAACCGAAGCACCGTTGTAATTGGCGGTGTAGACCATCGCACCGGACGGCGAAACTGCTACCGCTTTTGGCGTCGATCCCACAGTAACCGACGCCTGGACCGTCATCGAGCTCAAGGCGATCACCGTAAGGCCCGAGTTTCCCGAGGTCGTTATATATGCGAACTGAGCATTGGGAGAAATGGCCAATGCGCTCGGTGAATTGTTAACCGTCACGGCGGTCCCGAGGGAGTTGGTCGCCGCGGCGATGGCCGTCAGGTCTCCCCCCGTTGAATTGGAAAGGGCGTACCACTGGGGAGCGTTGGGAGCAGACGCCGGCGGAGAATAGAGCTCAACGCTGAGATTGGTGGTCGGACCCTTGGGATCGGTGACGGTAACAGACCCGTCCACGCTGGTGATATCGCTGATACCCCCGCTAGGGTCCCCCCGATGCTGAACTGGTCACCGTGAGACTCGCGGGTATTGAGGGTCCGGTGTAGGGCGTGGGGCTCTCCACCGAGTCGTTCACGCCCGAGAGAATCATCGTGATCTGCTCGCCCGCCAGGGTCGTCGCCAGGGTCGCCGTGAGCTCGAGGTTCTGGCCGGCCATCATCTGGAAGGGTCCCGCCGGGCCGGGCGCGTAGAGCACGCCGAAGTTCTGGGCGCCGAGATTGACCGTGAACTGACTTCCCGAGGGCGACCCGAGCACTGTCACAGTGCCCTGCCATACTCGATTGAGTCTCGGCCCGTTGAGGACCATCGTCACCGAGCCGTCAGCCTGGACGATTCCCGTGGCCGACTCGTAGAGCTGAATTGACGTCATGCTCCCCCCTCTGTTGCCGGCGCCGCCGCCGACCTCGACGGTCGGGGCACGATCGCCCCGGCCACCGTGACCGGCGAGAGGCCCCGCGCCATCGAGACCGCGCCGATGACCATGACCAGCGCTCCGCCCGCGACCGCCAGGCCCCCGATGAGCGCCTTGAGTTGGCAGTGTGTGAAGGAGAAGCCTCCGACACCGAGCACGCCGCCGAACCCGAACACCTTGCCTTTGGCGGCGCAGCCCTTGGCCGCACTGGCCGATCCGGCCGCCATCGCCTGCGCTCGCGTCTGCGAGCCGAGCGGACCCGGCGACCCCGGAGCCAGCGCACTGCCGAGAGCACTCGCCCCTGGCCACGTGCTCGCCTGGGCGATCTGCGACGCCGGCGCGGGTCCGAACGTGCCGACCTCCGACGCGGCGGCGATCCCCGAGGGGATGTAGTTCGCGATCGAGGCGCCCCCCATGATGGGCGTCGGTGTCTCGCCCTGCTTGGGCGACGCGGACAGAGCCCAATTCGAGAGACCCTGGAGCGAGTTGCCGCCCGCGAGTTGGTAGGCGGCGTCAGCCTGCTTCTGCGGGTTCGCCATGAGGTAGCTCGGGGTCCCGTAGGACTGCTCGCGGCTGGTCTTCAGGTTGCCGTAATAGTTGATCTGCCAGGCCCCGACCGAGTAGTCACCGGTCGAGGGATTGTTGTTCAGGGCCGTCGGGTTCCAGTTCGACTGCTGGCCGGCGATGGCCGTCATCACCACCAGCGGCCAGCCACGAAAGCCGGCGCGGTAGAGGGCCGAGGCCGCAAGGTAGGCCGCCGAGGTGCGGGGCCGCTTGCTGGTGACGAAGGAGGGAACGGTGGTCATTCACGCCGCCCCATCGCCTTCTCGCGGGCGGTCCAGTAGACGTAGTAGAGGTCGGCGTTGGCCACGCTGGCCCCGACCAGCGGCGTGAGCGAGCCCATGAGCCACGACGTGAGCAGGGCCAGGGCCGAGGACCGCACGATCGCGAGGCGCACGTAGTGCTGAGCGGTCTCGGCCTTGACGGGATCGGAGCCGAACGTCTGGTGCGTCCAGGGCGAGGAGTTGAGGGTGCTCATCGCGTCGTAGGCGATGTAGATTCCGCTCGCGAAGCCGAGGCCCTGAAGGGCGCGGTTGTTGCGCGAACCGACGTTGGTCATCTCCCCGGCCACGCCCGCCTCCCTCATCCGTTCGGTCGAGGCATCCCGCGCACGGTGGTCTTGGGACCGAGGACGCGGGGGGCGAAGGCGAAGCTCGCCGTGCGCCGGATGGGCGCGGGGTAGCCCGCCGAGGGACCCAGCGTGGAGTGGTAGCGCACCGGCTGAAGCGGCTCCTCGGAGTGGCCGAGGTGGGGCAGCGACAGCGGTGCTCGCATGGGGCGCGTGATCATGCGGGCCTCACCAAGTTCGATACCGGCCCGCTGAAGGTCGCGCGGTGCCAGCCGTTGCCGACCGGCTCACACTGCTCGTAGGTGACGCCGTGGTCGGAGTCGTGCAGGGTCATCACGGTCACCATTCCGGCGATACCCTCCGCCCCGGCTACCGGCTGGGGCTGCAAGTGCTGGCCGTGCCAGGGGTGGACCCGCTCGGTGGACATCCCGTGGCTCCAGCGCTCGTCGTCCGGATCGAACATGCTCATCAGGCCCTCCTCGCGTGCATGGCGGTACGGTTCACCGATGCCGGCTGGGGCTGCGGCAGACCACTGTGCTGCGCCGACTTGGCGCGGTTGGCGGCTCGCCTCGCGTTGGCCGCTCGACGGTTGGCGGCTCGGCGCAGGTTCGCGGCCTTGATGTTGCCGGCCTTGCGCTCATTGGCGGTGGCGGCTGACGACAGCGGGGCGCTGGCGCCCGTGGCGCCCGTACCGGAGTAGTCCACGCCGCTGCCCGAGTGACCCGTCGCCACCGGGAGGTGGTTGGACGCGGGCGCTCCGTGGTGGGTCGGGGTCATCTCGTAGCCAGTCTGACCGGCGTTCTCGACGGCGAACAAACCCTTACCGCCGTGCGGGTTCGGCACCAGGTCCACGCCCTCCGCGCGGAGGCGCTTGGCTTCGGCGGGGCTGGAGATCCCGAAGTAGGTCTTGCCGCCCTGCTGGAAGCCCGACACGGTCTGGTAGGGCTTGCCGTTCACGCGGATGGTCTGCTTGCCGATCGGGATGATCGAGCTCTTCTTCGCGCCGGTGCCCGTGGCGCCGGTCTTGCCGGTCTTGCCCTTGGGCTTGACCACGGGCGGAGTCGTCGGACCACCACCACCACCTCCGTCGCCACCACCGCCGGTGCCACCGCCGGTGCCGGTTCCTGTTCCGGTGCCCGTCGTGGTTCCGGTCGTGGCGGGGGTCGTGCTCGAGGAGGACCCCGCGAAGTGCTTATAGAGCAGGTACGCCACGACGCCGCCGCCCACGAGGAGGATCAGGACGGGGATGCCGCCGACCTTCTTCTTCATGAGAGACGTCGAGGACGACGGCTTCTTCGTGCCCTTGGTGGGCTCCTTGGTGCCGGTGTCCTCAGCCACCTTGACGCACCCATCGGAAGGTCGGCTTGGGGGCCGTGGTCACCCGGCCCTGCGCGGCGCCGGTGCGGCGCTTGAAGGCGGGCTTGTTCATCACTGGCCCAGCGCTCGGCTCGACCGGGGTGGTCGTCACACCGGGAATGCCGTGGGGGATCCCGCCGGCCCAGGGCAGCACGCGAGGCAGCGAGGGACGCACCACCGACCACGTCGGGTACATATCGGGGACGGCCGAGGAGAGGCCATTCGTCGGTCCGGGAGGCGCCTCCCGCGAAGTGGAGGGTCCGGACATCGCGACGGGCACCGTGCCGTAGACGGCGGTCACGCGGTGCGCCAGGTTGCCCGTCGCTCGCGTCGCGCTGGACACGAGGGTCATGGCGGCGGGCGCCGCGCGTCGCGGCATCCCGCTGGCGCTCAGGCGGACGAGGACGGCCACCGCTAGCCCTTCGCCGGCGTGCCGATGAGCTGGTTACCCGTGGAACTCGTCAGACCATTGAGACCGCTGAAGGCCGCGGACGTCCCGCTGGGGTGCAGCACCAGATCGGCGATGATCAGGCCGCCAATGATGAGGCCAACGGCTGACCAGAATCCTGATACCCGCATGAGAACCCCTTTCGCAGCGGGCTATGCCCCTACTGTAGCCGATGGCGCCGCGCTGGCGCTGGTCTTTGTGGTGGATGTCTGGCTGCCGCTCGGGTTGAGCACCGGCGGAACGGCGTTCATGTAGGTGGCGACCACGTAGGCCCAGGCGGCCAGAGCCGCCGCTCGCGAGGCTCCCTGGTTGCTCTTGGGCACGAAGGCCAGGGCGCCGAAGATCACGAAGGTGGCGACGTAGTCCGCGGGCAGCGGGAAGCCCGCGACCTCGTGGTTCTTCTCCTTGCCCGTGAGATCGCGCCAGGTGATGATGCCGATCTCGGTGACCCAGGCGAGTAGGACCGCGCTCACTTGATCCCCGTCGAGCTCTGCCCGCGCGTAGGGATGGTGGACCCGGCGCCGGCGGGTGCCTGGCTGGAGAGCGGTGGCATGTAGTCCGTTCCGGACCCCGTGTTGGTGTTGGCGGCCCCGGTCCCCGACGAGTCAGGGAAGGCGCCCTTGTAGCGCCCCGGCCAGAGGATGTCGAAGAATCCGGCGTTGTCTCCCCGGACCTGGCTCACGCCGTATACGAGGAGCTGGTAGCCGATGAAGATGAGGCCGCCCGAGACGGCGAGCATCTCAGCCCTTGCCGGACAGAGCCCCCGTGGCGCCCCCGCCCGGAAGCGGCCGCACGAAGTGGTGCCATCCCCAGACGAAGACCAGCCCGGTGCCGAAGCCGAACAGGAAACGGTGCTTGCTCATGTCGTGAGCCTTTCTACTTAGGAAGTGACCAACGGAGGAACGCGAGGAAGGCGAGACCGGCGACGGGCACCATGACCGCGAGGTGCCACGTCTGGAGGCCGCCCGCCAGAGCGTCGGTGGGAGCGCTCTCGGCGCCGTAGGCGGTCGAGGTGATCGTCGCCGCCGGGGCGGAGAGGGCCGGCCCGAGCCGCACCCCCCCGCCCAGTCCGAGGTTCATCCCGGCCATCAGTTAAAGTCCTGCAGGCCCTGAATGAGGGCACCCGACGGGATCACCTGACCAAGGACCGCGTTCAGCGTGTACGGAGGCGTTCCGCCCGTACCCCAGGGAGCGCCTTCCAGGGTCATCGATGTGCCCGGTGAGGTGCTGAGGGCCACCTCGTAGGTGTCGAGCAGGCCGAGGACCTGCTGCCCGAGGGAGGTCTTGCGCGAGAGCGCGATGACGCCGGTCGGGCGCTGCGGGAACGGTGAGGGCAGGCCGACGCCGAAGGCGATCGCCATGTCGTCGTAGATCTCGTCGAGGTTCGTCGAGATCTCGCCGATGCCGTCGAGCTGGAACCGGAAGATGCTCGGCCAGGCGTCCACGCGGGCGCCGGTCGAGTCACGCAGCACGAAGATGATCGTGTCCACCCAACCGCCCTGGCGGGGGATGGTCACGGTCTGGGTCGTGTTGCTGCCCGGCTGCGGCGAGCCCTGCTGGAGGAACCACTGACGCGAGGAGCCGAGTCCCGGAGGCGCGATGTCCTGGCCCTGCGGCAACCAGTAGTAGTCCGCATTCAGGCGCACCTCGAGCTGGGGCACCGTGGGGGGCGCCGTGGTGTAGACCGAGGCCGCACCGGCCAACTGGATCTGCAACTTCGGCAAAGTGTTGCTGTCGGCCATGCCGACGACACCGTAGCCCTTGGCGAACTCCAGCGGGATCGCCGTGTTCAGCGTGAAGTCGCCGGTGCCCGCGCTGGTCGTTCCCGTGGCGACGGCCGAGAATGAGGGCAGACTGTGCGTGTCCGCCGAGCCTTGGAGGCCGAAACCACCCGAAAACATCGGGATCAGCCTCAGCACCTCGAAGCCCGGGCCGGAGACGATCGGCGTGCCGAGTGCGTCCCACAGGGTGATCAGCTGCACGGCCGACTCGGGGGCGTCGGCAGCCGCCGCGACCGCCGTCGAGTTGCCGTTGACGCCGCCGCTCGCCACCAGGCGGAGGCGGAACTTGCTGGCGTACCCGGGGAGGGCCACCAGTGGGGTGTTCACCAGGCCCGCGAAGGCGAGCCCGGTCTCGTCGTAGATGCGGCCCTTGCCCGGCTCCGAGTGACGGATGAACGGGCCACCGGTCGGCTCGACCGTGGTCTGGGGCTGCTGGGGTGTGACGACGGTCGCCGTCGAGGTGGTGGACATCAGCCAGTTACCGCCTTGGTGACCTCAGCGATTGAGTGCAGGAGGCCATCGGGCCTGCCCTCCAGCAAGTACCGGCCCGCCCAGAGGCGGAAGCCAGTCATCGCCGCGTAGGCACCGATGAAAACCCCCACACTGAGGTCGAAAGTGCGCTTGTTCATCGGACCTGCCTTTCTATTGCGAGGCCCGCTGCGACGAGCCCGCTGAGACACAGTCGCAGCGGGCTTAGCGAGATAGTAGCACGTGCGAGAGAGAAAGCAAGGACTCCAAGTGGCGGGTCTCCGCACGCAGTGCGACCTGGCGCGACCAGCGCCGAGCGCGGTCGGATTCGCGCAGCCAGACGTAGGGATCGAGGAGGTCGCGCAGCCGAGACTCCACCGCCTCGGGAGTGGGATCGACCCGGCCCGGCACGTCGCGGTAGTGCTCGACGCTGGTGGCCGCGACCAGCGGCACCCCGAGCGAGGCCAACTCGATCGCGTGGGTCTGGGTCTTGGCGGAGTTGTAGGCGTGCTCGGCCATCGCGATCGCGCCCACGTTGAGACCTTCGAGAGCCTGGGCGAGTAGCGGGATCACCACGGTGCGCCGCTCGATCAGTCGCTCCTCGGGCCAGCCCCGGTCGATGAATCGACCTTGCTCGCCCGCGCCGACGTGCAGGAAGGACAGCGCGAGGGGTTCCAGCAGTGGCAGGTAGAGCTCGTCGTAGAGGCGCAGGTCGTCCTCCATGCGACCGCCCATCCACAGGCGCGTGCCGATCGTGTGACCCGGCTTGGGGGAGCCGTTGAGTCCCCATGGGTCGAAGCAGTTGGGCGCCACCTTGACCGGGGAGCGATGCCCGAGCTCGCGCACCCGCCGCGCCAGCGGTCGCGTGGAGACGAGGACCGCGTCGGTCTCGAAGAACCACTCGTTGTAGTGGTCCGGGTCGGTCACCGCGAGTTCGTCGTAGCGCTCGTGGCTCCAGAGGTCGTCGTCGAGGTCGGCTACCACCATCTGCCCGGCGGCGTGCGCCTGCTCGGTCCACTCCCTCGTCCACTCGCGCACCGGACGCACGATGATGATGTCGGGCGTGAAGGGGTCACCGCGCGGGGTCGTGAAACTCAGCCGACCCCCGTCGTTGTCCGCCTCCGTGAGGAGGGTCGCCGTGGGGTACGCCTCCCAGTTCCACTTCCATGCGGCCAGGGCGGCGGGACGAGTGGCGCGGTAGTATTCGCCCCCCATCAGTGGGTTGCGCGGGCACAGATACGCGACAGAGACGGGCGCAGTCACAGGGCGCGGGGCTTCGTGATGAGGATGGGGGCGTGCGGGTCCCGGTTCACGACGAGGAAGCCGAAGGGCAACTCTCCGAGCGCCTCGACGGCGCCCCGGGTCTCGGCTCGGCTACGTCCCATCATCTCTCCTAGTCTTCCTACTCCGTCCGTGTCACGCGTGTAGCCCACGCCGAGCCAGGTGGCCTGGTCGGTGGACTCACGGGGCTGGCCCGACACGCGCTGCATGTCGGTGATCATCGAGACCTCGGCCTCGCGGGCGAGCAGCGTCAGCTCCTCGACCTCGTCCCAGAGGTCGCCGAACTTGGGGTTCGTGAGGATCTTGAGGTCGGTCGCCAGGATGGTCCAGCCGCCCATCTCCTCGGCGGATGAGAGGATCTGCTTGCAGAGCGCGTAGCGCTTCAGCTTGTCCGCCCGGGTCTTGCCGGTGCCGCCGACGATGCGCCGGAACGGCTTGCCGTCCGCGATGTCGCGCCGGTCGGAGCGCGACAGCGGCCACTTGGTCAGTCGCTCCCACCCCAGTTTCGCCAGCGTCTTGTCACCGCCCTTCACGTCGAGGGCCAGCACGTAGCGCCGCGTCCGGGCGAGGCCCGACGCGAAGGTGGTCTTGCCGCCGCCGGTCGGGACGATCAGCGCCCAGTGCTCGCCGGGGTGCCAGTCGGTCGCCATCCGCTTGAGGAACTTCTCCCAGGGCAATGCCTCGAACTCACTCTGTCGGGACATCACCCACCGTGGGAGAGGGGGCGAAGATGTCGCGCAGGATCAGCCCGATGGGATCGTCGGTCGTGGCGTAGCGCTCGTCCACCTGGCCCAGACGGCGCAGCGCGTCCACGGCCTTGCGCTCTCGCGCCGCCCGCTTCTCCATCGTGGGCACGCTCGCCATGATCACGTCGAGCGTGGCGTCGCGCAGATCGTCTTCGAGCAGGTCGAACATCGCCGGGTTGCGCGAGATGAGTGCCACCATCACCGGGAAGGCCAGGACCCCGCCCAACTTCTCCCAGCGGTCGGCGAGGGGTGCTACGCGCTGGATCAACTTGCGGTCGAGGATCGTCCCCGCGACGAGGTCGTCGGCCGCCGCCCCGGTGGCCTGCGAGGAGAAGGCGAGAGCGCGGCCTAGGGGAGCGTCCACGCGGGCGACCATCTTGGCGAGGCGCCCCACGTTGCGTCCGATCGAGTCGGCCACGGCGATCCGCTTGGCGCCGGCCTTGGGCGGCGGGGTCACCGTCGTGCGAGTCGCCTTGGGCTTCGCCTGGCTCGCGGTCTTGGCCTTGGGCTTGGTCTTGGGGGCGCCGGCCTTGGCCGCCTCCCACTCGTCGTGGTGCTCGGCCTTCTCGTGGCGCCCGCGCTGGAACCACCGCGCCGGTCCCTCGAACACCTGGGAGCAGTAGTGGCACTGCACACCGGCCGGCGTCGCGTCCACGGTCACCTTGGGGGGTCGCTCCTGCTGGGAGGTCATCTCGTCCTCCAGCGTCGCGTCCACTCCTTCGAGTACGTCAGTCATCGGCTCTCTCCGTCTCGGGCGCCTCGGCGGGTGCCGGGGCCTCGCCCGTTGTCTCCTCGTCGCAGTCCTCGCAGTCGATCTCCGCGATGGCCGCCTTTTCTCCGCTCCATACCAGGTAGAGCCCGGCTAGGCAGATCACGGCGCCCAGGCCGATGCGCAGGCCCGGCTTCACTCGGCCCCCCAGAGGTGCTTCTCGATCCACCGCCCGGTCTTGGTGCCGGGGGGCGTCTCGGTCTCCTTGGCCGCCGGCTTGGCCGCTGGCTCGTCGCCCTTGATCTGCTCCTTCAGCGCGGCGATGGCCTCGGCAACGATCGATCGCGTGCGGGCCTCCTCCTCGCGCGGTCCGACCGGCTTGTCGTCGCTCGCCGGGGCGGCGGGCTTGGCGGACCCCATCTCTCCGAGGACCTCCTTCACCACCGCCGTGATCTTCTCGGTGAGCGCCGTGTCGTCGGGCGTCGTCGTTGTCGTGGCCTCGGGCGTCGTTGCGGCCGACTTGTCGTCGGTCGGTGGCGTCGCGGGCTTGGCTACTGCCATATCGTGCCTCCTCGTCTCGTGAGCGCTATCATACGCGCATGGCCGACCCTACGGAGACCGATACCAGCGAATCTCGCGTGGAGCACGTCGCGGAGATCGTGAGCGCGGTCGCTGGCGCGGCCGTCATGGTGCTCGCGGTCGTCATCAACTTCCAACAGGCGAGCGGCGAGGACGTGGGCTACCACCTGGAGTGGTCGTGGGAGCACCGGGTGCTCCCGGCCCTGCGGCGCTGGCGTAGCCAGTTGCTCGGCACGCCGGTCTACACTGAGGAGCAGATTCGTGAGGCTCATCGTCTGCTCGTGATCGAGGCGATGCGAGTGGTGAGGAGCGGACGGTGACCATCGGGGCGGAGATAGGCGGCGGTGTCGAACTGGGGAGCACGTCCCTCGGCGTCATCGCGGCGGTCGGGGCCAAGTTCGACGGGCTCGCGGCCCAGGTACGCAAGTTGCTCGCGGAGCAGGACGCCTACGAGTTCGGGGCGGTCGAGGTGGCGCTGCGCGGTGCTGCCACCTCGACCGCGTCGGGAGCCACGGTCGTGATCGACCTCGGCGGCCCCGCCTACGGGCGCCTCTGGCAGGTGCGTCGTCTCGTCGTGGGCGGAGCGCAGTGGGGAGACACGGCGGCCGGGACGGCCCTGGTCGTGGTGGCGCCGAACGCCAGTGCCACGCCACCTACCTCGGACGTGGCCGACTACAGCGCCGCCATTCCGAACGTGGCCTTCTACTCCACCGGCCAACTGGTTGTGCGCAACCCCTCGCGCCTCTACATGGTCGTGCTCACTCCGACCGCCTCGGCCACCTACGCGGTGGGCGGAGCCGCCACCGACATGCCCGACCGCCGCGAGCGGATCGTGACGCCGGACTGATGGGCTTCCGTAACTCTACTGGAGGGGGAATAACCCAACTGACCGGCGAGGTTACCGCTGGTCCGGGGGAAGGGAGCCAAGCCGCTACCATCGCCTCCGTCATCACCGCTGGTAGCATCGGCGGGGCCACCGCCGTGCCCGAGATCACCTACAACGACGCCGGGCAGATCACTGGTATCGCGAGCATCGCCCCGGACGACGCGACCAAGATCCCCCTCTCCACCGTCACCGCATCCGGCGACCTCATCGTCGGAACTGGCGCGGGTACCGTAGGGCGGCTCGGTATCGGCGCGAACGGCGACGTGCTCACCGTGGCTAGTGGGGCACTGAGTTATGTAACCCCGGCGCTGACGCATGACTCGCAGGTGCTGACCGCAAACGTCACGCTTCCAGCGAATACCTATGCCTCCATATTCACGACGGCGACCTGGGCACCCGGCGTGTGGCTTCTCATCGTGTCGGCCTTGGTCGATTTGACCACTGCGGGTAACTGCATGATTTGGGTAAGTGGAGGGACTGCAACTTACACTAAGTCCGGCGGCGAGCAACAGCAATTTTTGAATCAGACGGGTTATAGCAGCATCTCGTTTGCACAATTGGTGACAGTCACGGCGGCCGGGACGGTTACAATAGCAGTCCAGACCGACGCAACAGCCGCAGGTAGTCTTGAATATACCAATTTTACCAGCTCCGGTTCGTACGCAACGGGCTACGTTGCGGTGAAGGTCGCCTGATGACGACCGTCGTAGCGATGTAGCCGTGGCGCTCGGTCAGACTTCCCCGCCCATCACCTTCGACTTCTCTGGCGGCCTGCGCCACTGGGGCTACCTAGGCAACGACGTGTGGGGTGATTGCGTCCCGGCGGCCACCGAGCACCTGCGCATGGCCAAGGCCGTGGCCGCCACCAGCACCCTGCTCCGCCCCCTCTATCACGTGGGCTTCCGGCCCCCCGGCGCCCCCTATACGAGGCTGCTCTACGCGCAGTTTCTCGCTACCCTGGGCGAGAAGCCCGGGCCAAATCAGGGTGTCTTCCCCTCCCAGTGGCTGAACTGGCTGCTGGCTCACCAGCCGCACCCGCTGCTGATCGGCTGGGCTCCCTGGCCGCTTCAGGGCGGAGCCGACGCCGCCGCTCGCGAGGCCGCCAGCCAGTTCACCGGCGCGCTGATCGAGTACGAACTCACCCCTCGCGCGTACGCGATGTCGTCGAGCCAGGAGCCGTGGGGGATCGCCGGCACCACCGCCTACGACCAGCCGTCCGTGCGCCTGTTCCACGAGGTCGCCCTCGTGCGGGCCACGCCCAAGGTGAGCGTCGTCGTGACCTGGGGCCAGAACAAGGACGTCACGCCCGCCTTCGCGGATCTCTGCACGCAGAGCGTCATCGTCTGCCTGATGGAGGAGGACACCTGGCGGCCGGACTTCCCGGAGAAGTTGGCCGCGCTGCGAGCACTCCCCGGGGCCCAAGTGAATCCGGGCAGCTTCACGTGACCCTTGCTAGTATCGGCTCAACCCGAGGAGAGACACATGAGCATGATTCCCGCTGGTGACAGCGCCTACCCCCAGCCCACCCGCTACGCCGGACACACTATCTGGGGCGTCTACGTCGCGGGTGACGCGCTGCACGTCTGGACCCGCGAGGAGGTAGCCGCGCTGCGTGGTCACGGCATCGAGGGCGTGCTGCCCATCGTCGTACCGCCCCAGGGCGAGGAGTGGTGGGACGTGAACTTCGGCTACGGCGTCCTAGAGCAGCTCGTGCAGGACGCGCTCGCGTGGGGAGTGCCCAAGGGGTCGCCGCTCTGCCTCGATCTGGAGGAGAGCCAGTCGTCCGCCATGCGCTCGCCCGTGGACGTGCTGCACGCCTGGGCCGTCGCCACCCGGGTCCACGGCCTGCGCACCTGGACCTACGGCAGCGCCGCCGCGCTCGCGGCCGACATGTGGGCCTTCAAGTGGCTGGCCGACTGGCCCGCGACCGTGCCGAGTGACCCGGTCCCGCCCGAGGGCATCACCGCCTGGCAGTACGCCGGCAACGTGCTCGGCATCGATGAGTCGGTGTTCCGGCCCGGGCACGACTTCCTCTCGCCCGAGCTGACCGTCGTCACCGTCCCCGCCGTCGCGGCCGAGACGGCACCCGTCGAGGCCCCGGCCACACCGGCTGCCGAGGTCGCCACTCCGGCCGGCGCCGAGTCGGTCACTTCTGCCGACGTAACGCCACCCACGACGGCGTCTCCTCCCGAGGTAGCGTCGGCGTCGGCCACCCCTCCCGACACGCTGGAGAGCATCGCCCACGACCTCGCCGATCTCGCGGCCCGCATGGCCGCCCTGTTCGGGGCGGCGTCGTGAGGAGCCGTCGCCCACTAGGGCGCCGCGTGGTCGGCCACGTGCTGCGCGTATCGCTCATTGGGGCGCTGATGCTCTACGAGACCTATCGCATCCACCACCACCGAAAGGCACACACATGACATTCAGTCCGGTAGTACTCGCCTTCTTCCGAGCGGTCGAGCAGTTCGTCCGCAAGTCGGGAGCCTGGGCCATCATCGTCAACGACCTGACACGCACCTTCCACGTGAGCGGGAGCTACGGCCTCAACTCGGTGCTGACCGCCATCGCCGGCAGCCTGATCTACGCCGACCACGTCGCCGCCAAGAAGAGCCCGCCGACCCCCGTCGCATAATCGTGAGCGGGGCCGAGGTGGCAGCGATCGGGGTCTTCGTGCCCATCAGCGGGGCTCTCCTGGCGACCCTGTTTCGGTTGGGCTCGGTGATGGGCCGCATCGACGCGACGCTGCGCGACCACGACCGACGCATCGAGGATCTGGAGTCGCGACGCTCGTATCAGTGAGGTGCCCGTGATACACTGAGAGCAGGCCTGACCGCCTGCTCGGTGAACCCCGGTCCCTCGTGGGCCGGGGTTCGCTATTTGTTTGGAGGTGAGTATGGCGGTCGGCAATCGGAGCGTAGAGGGGTGGAACGCGCTCGCCCCCTCGACGCGCCGGCGCTGGATCGCCGCGTACGGTGGCAGTGAGGATGCCGCCCTGGAGGCGTACCGCAACGGAGCCTCTCTCACCCGGGAGCAACGCGGGCACGCTCAGACCCCGGAGCGCCCTATTCGGGCACTGCTCAATCCCACCGCCTATCCCCGCTACGTCGCCCGGCACCTGGACGAGCTCAACCGACTGGCCCGCGAGCGTGGGGAGAAGCCCAAGGGAGAGGGACCGCGAGGACCGGCGGCGCGGGACTACTACGACCCCGAGGCCGGCGACTATACCTGGGTCGTCAGGCCGACCCGCATCGGCCAGGGTGAGGACTGCTGGCACGCCTCTGCGAAGTTCAGGACGATGCCCGAGGCCCAACTATGGGCGCGACAGTCCGGCGCCCCGGCGGGAGTAGTGGTGGTGGTGGACTGGGGACCCGACGTGCTCTATCGCTGGGAAGTATGGTTCGTCTACCCCTGCCCGGACAAGGGAAAGAAGCGGCGTTAAGGCTTGACAGGTAGCCACCACTCGCCTACACTTAGCACATACGCAGTACCGAGCAGGAGGTCAGAAATGAACAAGGTGGAACTGTGACCGAGACGACACGGACCGAGACCCAGATGTGGGCGGTGAGACTCACGAGCCGCGACTGCGTGCTGGCGGAGGTGGCGCTGGAATACCTAGCCGTGACCTACAACGAGTGGAGCGACGGCGGTACGCCGCGAGCGGCATTCTGGGCCGAGAAGGCGAACGACTGCATCACGGCGCTGGCGCACCTGAAGGAGCGGACCTACGTGCACAGTGACGAGGTGGCGCGATGACCGCCCTCGCCTACAACGGGACCACGACGGTCGGCTTCATGATGCGCCTTCCGGGGACGGAGGGAGCCGAGCGGGGCGACTACGCCGCCTACTGCTCGCACTGCTGGATGGCCGACCCGATGCGCTGGATGCTGATGGACCACCGGCCGATCAGCGAGCGCGAGGCCGCACTGGAGTATTACGACGAGGGCGAGCCGATGACGTGCGAGAGCTGCGGGGAGGTGCTGGCATGACCGATGACCTGAGCGCTGAGCCGCGCAGCGTGACGATTCGGCTCACCGAGGCGGAGGGATGGCGCGTCGAGACTGGAGTCCAGTTCCTGATCTTCGAGCACCACAAGGCCGCCAATGAGCGCGGCGTGTATGACGCGCAATGGAAGGAAGAGACCAGCGTGCTGGAGCGGACACTGGCGCACGTGAGGGAGCGGACCATCGAGTACGCCGCCGACGACACAACGCCTGAGCTGGTGTGCGACCACTGCGGCCAGCCGGTCGTCGTCGTCGGTCGGCTCTACAAGCACCTCGACTCGCATCGGTACGGTGACGGGACTCGCCCCACCTGGTTCGCGTGCTACTACATGACTGACGGTACGGGGCACGGAACCAATTGTGAAGTGAACGGACTCGACAGGGTGCCCGACGAGGAGACGCGATGACCGACGACACCACGGACCTGCCGATCCACCAGGCGCTTGCCGAGATCATCGGCGAACTCGGGGGCATCGGCAAGACGGGTTACAACGTCGAGCAGCGCTACCACTTCCGCGGCATTGACGCGATCCTCGGCGAGCTGCACCCACTGCTCGCCCGCTACGGCGTGGTGATCGTTCCCGACGTGATCGAGCGCATCTACGAGGAGCGCACCTCGAAGTCGGGCACCCAGGGCCACTGCACGCACCTCCACGTGCGCTACACGGTCTACGGCCCGGCGGGCGACTCGATCATCCTCTCGACCTGGGGCGAGGGCCTGGACTACTCGGACAAGGCCACCAACAAGGCCATGACGGCCGCGTACAAGTACGCCTTGTTGCAACTGTTCGCGATCGCCGACCCGGCCGAGGATGGGGACAACGACTCGCCCGAGAGCGGAGCGGCCAAGGAGTCAGCGCCGGCGGCGGCGCCAGTCGCGCGGCCCGACGTGGTGGCCTTCGTCGAGGCGCTCATCGCGAGCGGCTTCACCAAGCACCAGCAGAAGGAGATCATCGAGGCCGCGATCGGGCACCCGGTCCAGCGCGTCGAGGCGCTCACCGCTGAGGAGATCGCCGCGGCGGACGCGGCCCTGGCGTCAGCGATCGCGGATCGCGAGCTAGGAAAGGAGTACCCGTGGTGATCCAGGGGCCACCGGAGAGCGGAACGCAGCGCTGGGATCGGATAGCGGGAGAGCTGCGCGGCCTTAGGCGCGGGGAGTGGCTGTTCGTCGATGACTACCCGGGCGAGATCGGAGGGCGTGGTGACGCCATCCGTGCGGCCCTGGAGCGCCGGGGTCTGCAAGTTCGGGTAGCGTCGCGGACCGGCAACGGCTCCGAGCAGCGCCCGTGGACGGGCGTGCGAGTATGGGTGTCGCGCGTATGACCATCGTCGACGAACTCGAAACCGAGATACTGGACCGCGACGAGGCCGGCCACTGGAAGCGCGAGGCGTGGCACTCGCTGCCCGAGGTGCGCCACCCCGAGCGGCTCGCTCCCTACGCCCGGGCCTTCCTCGGCTCCCAGTCACTCACCATCATGGACACCCGCGAGCGCCGCATCGTGGGCGGCGGGGTGACGCCGGGGGAGATCTCGCGGGCCTACGTGCGCACCATCATGGAGGGCGCTAGGGGGATGCTGTCGCGCAAGGTGCCCTGGCGACGCGAGGCGCTGGCACTCACCGACCGGCGTCCGGCGTACTACTTCGCCGAGCCCATGCCGGGGCCGTTCGCCCTCGTGGACGTGAGCGCCTGCTACGCGACGCTGTACTCGCGCCTCACCCTCGACGTGGTCTACCGGCCCGACACCAACCCGCCG
Source organism: Actinomycetes bacterium (assembly GCA_021819345.1). Classification (GTDB taxonomy): domain Bacteria; phylum Actinomycetota; class Acidimicrobiia; order Acidimicrobiales; family Palsa-688; genus JAKAQB01. The sequence goes on from JAKARG010000005.1 coordinate 16,733, forward strand.
ATGCTCGGCATCGGGCGCGGCAACTTCCCCCGGCGCGAGGAGTGGCTCGTCGCCAAGGCGCCGCGCAATGCGCTGTGGGGTAACCTCCTGCGCCCCTACGTGCGCGAGTGGCGTTACGGCGTGGCGCGAGAGGACGCCATCCCGAACAAGCTGTTCGCGCCGGATCTCACCGGCGTGGTCCTCGACGCGGCGCACGCCATCGCCCAGACGGCGCGGGCCCGCTTCGGGGCGATGTCCTGGGCGGTGGACGGCGGAGCGTTCCGCCCCGAGGAGGGGCGGGCGTTCATCGCGTGGCTGAGCGACACGTTCGCGCTGACGGCGACGATCCGCGCCGAGGGGCCGGGATGGCTCTGGGGTCCGACCTCGTACTCGATCGGGGGCGTCACGACCAAGGACGTCGCTCGGGGTGCCGCGCGGCCCTGGGGGCCGTCGGACAATTTGCGCCCCATGACCGAGCGCACAGTTGCCTGGCTCGGGTCCATCTTCGCGGAGCGGGCGTCGTGAGCGGCGACGGGTCAATTCCCACCGCCGCACAGATGCGCAGTCGAGCGGTGTCGCGGATCATCGAGATCACGCGGCGCCACCGTGGCAGCGACGGGCTGTGCCGGAGCTGCTACCAGCCGTGGCCGTGCGACGTGGAGATCCTGCGCCGCATCTTGGCCCGGGAGAAGGAGGAGACATGACTGCCTACTACAAGTGGCTGCGGCCCGACGGGACGACCGCCGTTACGGGTGCGACGTGGCCGGTCGCCGTGGGCGAGTGGACGCCTGCCGAGTCGCCGGTGCTGTGCCGGTCCGGCTGGCACGCGATGGCGGAGCGTGACGTGCTGACGCACTTGCCCAAGATGATCGGGGCACAACTCTGGCGCGTATCGGTGCGCGGCGAGATCGTGCGCGGCGACGACAAGATCGCGGCGGGCTCGATGAGGCTCGACTACATGCTCGGCGTGACGACTGCCGAGACCGTCCGCCTGTTCGCGTGCGAAGTGGCGCAGGACGTTCTGCCTTGGTTCGAGGCGGTCGTTCCCGACGACCCGCGCCCGCGCGATGCCATCCAGGTCGCGCGTCGCTATACCGTAGGTGAGGCGACCGACGCGGAACTCGATGCTGCGCGGGCTGCTGCGTTGGCTGCTGCGCGGGCTGCTGCGGAGGCTGCTGCGGGGGATGCTGCGTGGACTGCTGCGGGGGATGCTGCGTGGACTGCTGCGGGGGCTGCTGCGCGGGCTGCTTCGCGGGATGCTGCGCGGGCTGCTGCGGGGGCTGCTGCGGGGGATGCTGCGTGGACTGCTGCGCGGGATGCTGCGTTGGCTGCTGCGCGGGCTGCTGCGTTGGCTGCTGCGCGGGCTGCTGCGCGGGATGCTGCGTGGACTGCTGCGTGGACTGCTGCGCGGGATGCTGCGTGGGCGCAGTACTCCAACTGGCTCGTCGTGCGCATCGAGAGCGGGTACTGAGATGGACAGTGTCTGGGTGCCGATCACGTACACGCTGGCCGTGGTGGTCGTGAGTGTGCTGGGAGTCGCGACGCTGGTGCAGGCGTGGCGCGAGAGGGGGCGGCGATGAGCGACCAAGCACGACTCGACGAAATACGCACACGAGCGCAAGCGGCGACCCCGGAGCCGTGGGGATGGCTGGCATATGAGCCGTCGACACTGGTCAGCTACGACTACCTGGGTGATCCCGTCGCTGAAAAGTATGGGCTGCGCCCGCGAGTGTTGGCGACGGGCGAGTACAACCGCAAGACGCCCAGCCGCCACGACGCCGACTTCATCGCTCACGCTCGCGACGACGTTCCCTATTTGCTCGACCTCGTGGCGTCGCTGACTACCGAAAGGGACATGTGGCACGACGACGCGACGAAACTGGACGCGATGGCCGTCAAGCTCGAGACCGAGAGGGACGCGCTGCTGGCTGCTGCACGGCGCGTGACGAAAATGTGGAATGAGACCAACCCCGACGCGTGGGACGCCAACGAGTGGGAGGAGTCGCACGATGCACTCGCGGCTCTCTCTGACGACCAGGAGGAGCGAGATGCTACGAAGTGAGTGTTTCAAGGGGCAGCGAGTCGTCTACCGAAGTGGGCACATCGAGGCCGAAGAGGGCGTTGTCACGTCGATGAAAGACTGGTACGCGTTTGTCCGTTTCGGCGATGATCGGGACTCCAGGGCAACGCGCTACGACGATCTGAGCACTGACCAGGAGGGGCAAGATGGCTCATTACACCCGTGAGGAGTTCGAGGCGGTCGGGCTGACGCCCGGGACATGCGACTACTCGGTGCTCTCGGGGTACTGGCACCCGTGCTCGTATCATCAGGGGTACATCGACGGCTACGAGATGGGCCAGGAAGCCGAGCTACGCCGAGGGCTGAGCGAGCAGGACCGCCGCAAGGATCTACAAGAGCAAATGAGAAAGGGGCAGCTATGACCGACAACGCAGTACGGCCTATCCGTCTACCGAGGAGGTCCCGTGTACGCGAGGATCGCTTTTTCACTGCTGAGTTCTATCGTTTTGTCGCACAACGTCGCGCCGGCGCACCACGACCCCGTGTCGCGCTCCGACTGGTCGAGGGTGGCGGCGGTGCACCGCTGCGAGGAGCCCTCGAGCTGGCACGTGAACGGCCCGATGTACCAGGGGGGCCTGGGGTGGCTGCACTCGACATGGCTGACGTATCGAGCTTCGTGGATGCCCTGGGACATGGCGATGGCGACGCCCCAGGAGCAGGCGTGGGCGATGGTGCGCTTCGTGACGACCACGCTGCACTACTGGCCCGACGCGATCGGCTGCACTGGCGGGTATTAGAGGGAGGGGAATGATGAATAAGGTCCGTCAACTAACGACAGCCGAGAAAGTGAGGATCACATTCTTCTTAATGACGCTCGCGGCGCTGTTCGGCCCCGAATGCGCCGTTCAGTGGGAACTCGATGAGGAGCGGATTCGCGCTGCGCGAATCCGCTCGGAAGTCGAGGACGGGGAATGACGATGGATGTGGAACTGAACGTCGGAGACCTGATCGAAACAAGATCACACACTCGAGCGAGAGTGATGTATGTAGGGCGTGGAGTTAATATTATTCGTTTCATCTTTCCAGAGGGGCCGGCGACGGAGGACAGTATTCTGCGGAACGTCGGTGGCTGGACCGTAGTCTGTGAGCACCCCGCATGGGCACTAATGCCTAACGGCGCCCGTGTCGATTTAAACGCCGTTCAGGGCGCTCACTGGTGCCCGTTCTGCGGGGAGAAGGTGCGCTAGTCGCTGTATCGTGCGAGAGGGGGAAACGGTATCCCGGCGGGCTCATGATCCGCAGTCGCAAGCTCGATTCTTGCTCTCGCCACCAGATATTTCCTGTTTCGCGCGATTTGCTGCATCCGCAAAAGTCGTGAATTAGGGAATCGCCGGCCTAGTCGCCCTCGGCCTCTTCTCTTCCTGAGAGCCTTCTCAGCATTCCCGTTCTCAGCATTCCAGTTCTCACCGAATCGCCCGCACCAGCACCGCACCACAGTCCACGCATTGCCCTCTAGAATGCCCTGAGAAGCCCGCAACACCCTTCGCAGTATCGTCGTCCCAGAACGACACTTCAGTCCCTCACACGCCATTCCAGACACGCTAGACGACATTCTACCTGTTCACGCAGCCATTCCGCACATCTGAGACGACCACGAGGCGACGAGAGGAGAGAG
>JAKARG010000006.1 GCA_021819345.1 Actinomycetes bacterium
CCGATCTCTGCGGACTTCGGGTGGTTCAGCTACGCACCGCTGAGCGAGGCGATCCACTCTCCCGGCCCCGGCGTCGACATGTGGATCGTCGGCATCGCCCTCACCGGCTTCTCGGGGATCTTCACCGCAGTCAACGTGATCACCACCGTCTTCACGCTGAGAGCGCCGGGCATGGTCATGTTCCGGATGCCGATCTTCGTGTGGAACTCGATGGTCACCCTGTTCCTCGTCCTCCTGGCCTTCCCGGTGCTGACTGCGGCCTTGGCCCTGCTGTGGTGCGACCGCCACCTCGGGACGAGCTTCTACAACCCCGTCGGCGGCGGACAGCCGATGCTGTGGCTGAACCTGTTCTGGTTCTTCGGGCACCCGGAGGTCTACATCCTCGCCCTCCCCTACTTCGGCGTGGTCACCGAGGTGCTCGCCACCTTCTCCAAGAAGCCGGTGTTCGGCTACAAGGGCATGGTCGCTGCCACCCTCGCCATCGCCGGGCTCTCCATGGGGGTCTGGGCGCACCACCTCTACACCACCGGTGCAGTCCTGCTGCCGTTCTTCGCTGCGATGTCACTGCTCATCGCGGTGCCCACCGGGATCAAGTTCTTCAACTGGATCGGGACGATGTGGCAGGGCGTGCTCACCCTGAACACCGCGATGCTCTTCGCGATCGGGTTCCTCGTGCTGTTCCTCTGCGGGGGGATCACCGGGGTGATGCTCGCCCAGCCGCCTCTCGACTTCGAGCTGCACAACACCTACTTCCTCGTCGCCCACTTCCACTACGTGCTCCTCGCCACCACGGTGTTCGGGTCGTTCGCCTCCATCTACTACTGGTTCCCCAAGTACACCGGGAGGCTCTTGAACGAGACCCTCGGCAAGATCAGCTTCGCAGTGATGTTCATCGGGACCAACCTCGCCTACTTCCCCCAGCACGACCTCGGCCTGCGCGGCATGCCACGGAGGGTCTTCACCTATCCGGCCAACGCCGGCTGGACCTTCTTGAACGAGCTGTCCACCATCGGTGCCTACATACTCGGAATAGGGGTGCTCTTCACGATCATCAACCTGTTCCACAGCATCCGACGAGGGGAGATCGCCGGCGACAACCCCTGGGACGGCCAGACCCTCGAGTGGGCCACGTCTTCGCCGCCACCGGAGCACAACTTCGAAGTACTCCCGCCGATCCGCTCCGAGCGGCCGCTCTGGGACGCCAACCACCCCGACCAGCTCACCGAGGTGGGTCACTGATGCGCATCGAGCTGCGGATCTGCGTCGGAGCCGCTCTGTTCCTCGGGATCGTCGACCTGATCTACTGGTTCACGAGCAACGACGACACCGGCACCGCTTGTCTGTTGTTCGGCTTCTTCGCCTACGCCCTGATCGGCAGCTTCGTGTTCCTCCAGTGGCGTCGCCGCAAGGGGATCCCTCGGCCGGAGGACCGCGACGACGCCGAGATCAGCGACGGTGCCGGAGAGATCGGATTCTTCCCGGCTGCGTCGATCTGGCCGCCGGGCATCGGGATCGGGGCGATCTTCCTCGCAGTCGGCCTGATCTACGGTGTCTGGTACCTGTTCATCGGCGGGGTGTTCATGATCGGATCACTCATCGGCTTCATCGTCGAGGCCGAGGCACGCGAGGAGGGCCCTGACGATCCCGGGCCGCCCCTGGCCGGGGCACCCGGGCCGGAGGTCCCCTCCAACGCAGGTCTTCCTGGTCCGGCTCACTGAGCTCCGGGGCCCAAGACGGGCTCTCGGGAGCCGGTCGATGAGCCCGCTGCAAGGACCTGCTCCAAGGCCGGAGCGGCGGCCGGCGTGCCTCCGGAGCCTTGGCCAGCGCCACGCCGCCGAAGGCCTGGTCACCGGTCGGCGGGAAGGACCGGTACCCTGCCCGGCGGTGGCGAGGGAGCTGCGCCGGGCGGGGCTGGTCCCGGTGGCACCGGCCCCGGTGGCCCTCGGCCGGCGAGACCAGCTGGGGGACGTCCCGTGATGGCCCTGGCGATAGCGATAGCGCTGGTCGCGGCGGCGACCTACGCCCTGGCCACAGCTCTCCTGCACCGCTCGGCACAGCTCGCCGAGCTCGCCAGACCCGGACCGGTACCGGGCGGGAACCGGACGAAAGGCGCTGCCATCTGGCCGTTCGTCAGCAACAACCTCCGCCACCCGCTGTGGATCGTCGGCATGCTGGTCGAGGCGGTCGGCTTCTCCCTGCACGCCCTCGCGCTCCACTCGGGCCCGATCATCCTCGTCCAACCGCTCCTCGTGACCGGGCTGGTCTTCGCGTTACCGATCCGCCAACTGCTGGAGCGCCGGCGGCCCGACACCTTCGAGATCGCCTGGGCAACGGTGCTCTCCGCCGGCTTGGTCCTGTTCCTCTTGTCTGCCGCTCCCGGTCAGGGCCGGAGCCAGCCACCCGACACCGTCCCGACGATCGTCGCCGTCGTCCTCGTCGGCGCCGGCATGCTCGCCTCCGGAGTGCTCGGGACCCGCTCGCGGGGTCGGATCGCTGCCCCGGTGCTCGGCTTCGGAGCCGGGCTCGGCTTCGCCGCCGTGGCCGGTCTACTGAAGGCCGTCACCGCCGAGATGTCCCGCTACGGCCTGGCTTCGCTCGGCCACTGGCCCTTCTGGGCCTTGTTCCCTTCGGGCATCGGTGGCCTGCTGCTCGACCAGTTGGCCTTCCGGGTAGCGCCGCTGCGCTACAGCCTGCCGACGCTCTCGACGGTCGACCCCATCGCCAGCGTGCTCATCGGCATCTCGGTCTTCGACGAGCCCTTCAGCCACAGCGCCCTCGCCCTGGGCGGAGAGCTGGTCGGCATGGTGCTCATAGTCATCCCGATCGTCGCTCTCACTCGACGGGGACCAGACCCACGCCCCGGTGCTGTGGCCTCCGAGCTCAGCGGCTGAGAAGGTCTGTCGACGCCTACAGCGGCTCGGCTCAGCTCAGGGCGTGCTCCGATCCTCCCCGGGACCCCCTCCGTCGACTGCCACCGGTGCAGGCTCTGGCTCGGCGACGCTATGACCATTGCCGTCGTGGTGGCCATTGCCGTCGTGGTGACCATTGCCGTTCCCGTTCCCATGCCCGTTGGCACCCACGGGCAGGTCGGCGCCGTGGGCCCCGTGGGCGTCACCAGCGTGGTCGTCACCGAGGGTGTGGTAGGCCCCGTCACCACCTCGGACGATGATGCCGCCGATCGGCTTCTTGATGATCATGTTGCCGGTCCGCTGGAGCTGGATGCAAACCCGGTAGGCGATCAAGAAGGCGAGGATCGGCCCGACGAACACGAGTATCTGGAGACCCTCGATGATGAGCTCGTAGCTGATGTGCCAGTCGTTGCCGAGCACGTCGGAGCCACTCGCCATGGTGAGCACCGAGAAGAAGGTGAGCGCAGCGCATCCGACCGCAGTGCGGAACGGCTTGTCACGTGGCCGGTCGAGGAGGTTGTGGGCCACGTGGTCCTTATAGATCTTGGCGTCGATGAGCGGCCAGGCGTACATGACCCCGAAGAGGATCCCGGGGATGAGGATCCCCGGGAAGAAGGGGTTGGCGATCTCGTACCCCCACGAGCGGAACTCCCAGTGGGGGAAGAGGCGCAGCGACCCGTCCAGCCATCCCACGTACCAGTCGGGCTGGGAGGCGGCGGAGTCGTTGTAGGGCTGGTAGGGGCCGTAGAGCCAGATCGGGTTGATCTGCACCAGCCCCCCGAGGCCGAAGAGCACCGCTGCGGTGAGGAACAGCATCGCGCCGCCCTTGAGCATGTACTGAGGGAAGAAGCGGCTGCCCCGGATGTTGGTCTCGGTCTTGCCCGGACCGGGGAAGTCGGTGTGCTTCTGGCGCCAGAGGATGGCGAGGTGGGCGGAGAGCAGGCCGACGAGCAGGGCGGGGAACAAGAACTCGTGCAGGACGAACAACCGGGGGATGAGCGAAGTCCCCGGGAACGGGCCGCCCCACAGCTCGAAGGCCAGCTTGGTGCCGATAAGGGGGATCGACTCGATGATCGAGTAGACGACCCGCAGCCCGGTGCCCGAGAGCAGGTCGTCGGGCAGGGAGTAGCCGCTGAAGCCCTCCAGCATGACGCAGGTGAGCAGGGTGAGCCCGATGGTCCAGTTGACCTCCCGGGGCTTGCGGAAGGCCCCGGTGAAGAACACCCGGCACATGTGGAACGCGATCGCCGCCATGAAGACGACCGCCGCCCAGTGGTGGACCTGGCGCATGATGAGGCCGAAGCGCACGTGGAAGGAGATGTTCAGCACCGACTCGTAGGCGAGCGACATGCGCTGCCCGTCGAGAGGGGCGTAAGAACCGTGGTAGACCACGATCTGCGACGAAGGCACGTAGAACAGCGCCAGGTAGATCCCGGTGACGATAAGCACCACGAAGCAGTACATGGCGATCTCGCCGACCATGAACGACCAGTGGTCGGGGAAGATCTTGTCCATCGCCGAGCGGAGGAACGGCGAGGACCCGAAGCGGTCGTCGATGTAGTCGGCGCCCGCCTTGGCGAGGCCCTGTCGCTTCTCGGCTGCGGCTCGCTCCTGCGTCGTGCTCACGAGTACTCGACCGCCGCGCCGGTGTTGGGGTTGACCCGGATCGGACGGTTCCAGTAACCGGGACCGACCGGCTCGTTGAAGTCGCTCCGGGCGATGATGTAGCCCTCGTCGTCGACAGCAAGAGGGAGCTGGGCGAGGTTGCGGGGAGCCGGCCCGAAGATCGGCTTGCAGTCCTCGAGCACCCGGAAGGTCGACTGGTGGCAGGGGCAGATCAGCTCGTGAGCCGACCAGTTGTAGAGGCTCACCGGGCACCCGGCGTGGGTGCAGATCTTGGAGAACCCAACGATGCAGCTCTGGCTGCCGACCGCCCCGATGTGCCAGTCCTTGCGATCCGGCCGGACCTCGAAAGGTGCCGACGCCAGGTTGATGAGCACCACCGAGGACTGGGCCATCGCCGGCGAGCCCGGATCCTCTCCGGTGTTCGGGAACACGGTGAGGATCCCGTTGGCCTCGATGTCGCCCGGCCTCACCGGATCACCGTCCTCGTTCACCGCCCGGATCCCACGCCGCCAGGCGGTCACCGCGAACTGCCCGTCGACTGCCGGGCCGAGGGACGCGAGGGGGAACAGCAGCGAGATCCCGAAGACGGTCAGCACCCCACCGAGCATCTTGGCGAGGAAGGGCCGGCGGGCCATCGGCTCGAGCCCCCGCCCGAGCGACTGGACCGCCAAGCGGCGATCCGACTCCTCGGAGGCATGGGTGAGACCGCCTCGGGAGGCGATGACGTCGTGGCCCGGGAGCAGGTCGCGGGCCCAGAGCACGAAGCCGACCCCGAGACCGCCGAAGCCGAGGGCGAACAGTCCACCCTCGACCTGTGTCTGGCCCCCGGCCACGTAGACCCAGGCGAGGCCGATGCCACAGAGCAGGGTGACCGTCCAGCAAGCGGCGACCCGCAGCTCTGCTCGCCGCGCGCCCCGTGGGTCGTCGTCGTAGCGCCAGTGCATGTCGTTCTGGCCGTGGGGGACGTCCTCGGGCCAGGGGGCGCCGTGCTCGATCCCGTAGTGGCGCGGGTCCTCCAGGTACTCCTCGCTGCCCGGGAGCAGCGAGGGTCCCCAGTCCTCGCTTGCCCCGTCCCCTACAGGGCGAGAGTGGGTTCCCTCGGTAGTGGTCATGCGCGGGTTCCGATCATGCGGGAGGCGAACAGGAGCAGGCCGAGCCCGGCAAGGATCCCGACGAAGCCCTCGGCCACCGGGCCGAAACCGCTGACGGTGAGGCCCCCGAGGTCCTTGGGATGGTGCAGGTACTCGACGTAGTGGACGACTGCGGACAGCTGCTTCTCGTTGAGCTGACCCGGGCCGAAACGGGGCATGGGCTGGGGGCCGACCCGCATCGCCTCGGCCACCACCAGCGCCGGCGCGTCCTTCAGGCTCGGGACGATCATCCCGTTGGAGACGATCCCGCCGGCCCCGGTGATCTGGTGGCACTGGGAGCAGTTGAGGGCGAAGGTCTCCTGGCCGTAGGCGAGGGTCACGCAGTCGGAGCTCGTGCCCCCGTTGGTCGCCTGGTCCCCGCTCACGGGGGCCACATCCCGCTTCGAGCACAGCGGGAGGATCGAAGGGATGCCCGGTCCTTGCAGGGTCGAGTGGTGGATGTGGGGCAGGTCGGCGATGTAGGAGACCAGGTCCTCGATCTGGGAGGCGGTGAAGAACGGGGAGTGCTGCTGGGCCTGGTCACCGACGGCGTTGAGCGGCATCCTCCCGGTGATCAGGTAGAAGTCGGCTGCAGCGGCCCCTACGTGGATCAACGACGGAACGTGCCTCGCACCCTGGCCGACCCCGCCCACGCCGTGGCAGGCCGAGCAGTGGACGTCGAAGAGGTACTGACCCTGGGCCAGTACCTCGGGGTTCTTCGAGACGATCGGCTGAGTAGCCGAAGAGGTGGCGCCGAAGCCGGCGAAGAACCCGAAGGCGACCAGCCCGACCGCGACCACGAAGACCGGGCCGGCGAGCAGGCGGCGGCTGCGTCGTCCCAACCGGGACCGGGCGGTGGCGAGGAGGCGGTGCATCGTAGGGGCGTACCTCTGGTGTCGGAGCAGGGTGTCGGTGGCTTGGTGTCCGAGCGGGGTCAGTGACCGCGCAGGAGGAAGATCGAGGCGTACAGGGCGATCCAGACGACGTCGACGAAGTGCCAGTAGTAGGAGAGGAACTCGACCGCCGGCAGCGTGTGGTGCCCGAACTTCTTGGAGAACTTCGCCCGGGTGCCCATGAAGACCATCCCGAGCAGACCGCCGGCTACGTGGAGGGCGTGGATGCCGGTGAGCACGTAGAAGCAAGAGGTCCAGGCGTCCTGCCAGATCGGGAAGTTGCGTCCGGCGTAGTCGGAGATCTGCATGCCGTCGAACAGGCAACCGAGAGCAAAAGTGAGCGCGAGCCACCCGAGGAAGCCGGCCTTGTCGCCCTTGGTGGTCCGGTGCACCCCCATCTGCATGGTGAAGGAGGACACCACGAGGATGATGGTCGCCATGCCGACGGTCAGCGCGTCGATGTGGTCGCCACGCGTCGGCCAGGTGTACGAGGACGCCCGGAGGGTATAGAAAGCGGCGAACAGGCCGCTGAAGAACATGAGCTCCGAAGCCAGCCAGACGATGACCCCGACGTTGAGGAAGGCCGGGCGGTAGTCGGCCGGGTTGACGGGCCGGACCGCGCCGGGGGGCAGGGCTGCGGCTTCACCGGTAGCGATCGCTGTCACCGGGACAGTTTCTACACGGTCGCGCCGGCCCGATCCCAATCGGAGGGCCAACGAGCATCGCCAGGGGTAGCTTGGCCCCGGTGCTCGCCACGCTCGTCCCCGGCATCCACGTGGTGGCGCTGGCGGCCATCGCCCTGGCATCCGGCTGGTACGGGCAGAGGGTCGGCCGGCTCCGTTCCCGGGGGGAGACCTGGCCGACGGCGCGGACACTGCTCTACGCCGGCGCGATGGTCGTCGCCGGCGTGGGATCGGTCCCCGTCCTGGCAGGCTTCGTCGACCGCGCAGTGCAGGAGCTGCTGCTGTTCCTCGTCGCCCCGATCCTGCTGGTCCTCTCGGGCCCTCTCACCCTGGGCGTCCAGGCAGGGGGGAAAGGCGCCGAACTAGCGCGAAGAGCGGTCACCGGGCGCCTCGGCCGCTTCGTCCTGCACCCCGTGGCCGCCTGGGTGATATACGGGACGGCTCTGCTCGCCTTGTACTTCAGCCCCGAGTACCGCTTCGGCGTCGCCCACCCCGACGTCGGGCTCCTGATCGACCTCGAGCTGGTCGCGGTCGGTTGGCTGCTGGCCTGGCCGCTCGCCGGGCCCGACCCCAAGCCCCGGGAGATCGGGATCGGCTGGAGGATCCTGGCGGTGATGTTCGCCACGGTCTACTTCTCGATCCTCGGGCTCGCCATGCAGAGCGAGCACCAGCCGATCGCCCCCGGGGTAACGGTAAGTGCGATGCACGCGGGTGGTGGCGACCTGTGGACCTCGGCAGAGCTGCTCACCATCATCGCGACGATCGGCCTGCTCTGGCAGTGGCTCTTCGTCGACTTGGGGCGGGCGCAGAGGGCCGACCAGCGCAACGCCGCCGAGGACGCCGCCCAGCTCGCCATCTGGCGGGCCATCCGCCGGGAAGCCGGCTTGGCCGACCTCCGAGCCCGCGACTCGCTCATCGTACGCTCCCGACCATCTGGCACCGAGCGCAGCGAGGAGGCCTTCGGCTCCGCCCGAGCGGCTCCGCCACGGACCCCGCAAGGACCCCCCCTGCCGCCGGCGGGTCGCAGCGGACACCCCGACCCGACCGAGGACGGGTGATCTCCGTCGAGGACATCGAGGCTGCCCGCCGCCGGCTGGCCGGTGTGATCCTCCCGACTCCGCTACGGCCCTCGGCGGCCCTCACCCGCCTCGCCGGACGGCCCGTCCTGCTCAAGCCCGAGCACCTGCAGCGCACCGGTTCGTTCAAGCTCCGCGGCGCCTACAACCACATCTCCCGGCTCCCCGACGGCGTGCAGGTGGTCGCTGCGTCGGCCGGCAACCACGCCCAGGGGGTCGCCCTTGCGGCGTCGATGACCGGACGGGGCTCGACGATCTTCATGCCGGCAGGAGCGTCGATCCCGAAGGTCGAGGCGACGGTCGCCTACGGCGCCGAGGTCCGCCTCGGCGGCTCGTCGGTGGACGAGTGCATCGGCTTCGCCCGTCGCCACGCCACCGAGCACGACGCGCTCTACGTGCCGCCCTTCGACGACCCGGAGGTGATCGCAGGTCAGGGCACCCTCGGCCTCGAGCTGGCCGACGAGGCACCCGATGCCGAGGTGGTCGTGGTGCCGACCGGCGGGGGCGGCCTGCTCGCCGGGACTGCCGTCGCCCTGCACGCCCGCCGACCGAGGGTCCGCGTGATCGGTGTGGAGGCCTCGGGCGCGCAGACCGTCGGCGCGGCTCTCGCTGCCGGCAGACCGGTGACCCTCCCCTCGATGGCGACCATGGCCGACGGGATCGCCGTCGGCGCCACCTCGGAGCTGGTCCTCGAGCACGTGCAGGCGTACGTGGACGGCCTCGTCTGCGTCGAGGAGGCCGAGATCAGTCGAGCGATGCTGGCCCTGGTCGAGCGGGCCAAGGCGGTGGTCGAACCTTCGGGCGCAGCTGCCATGGCCGCCGTCCTCGCCGGCAGGCTGCCCGGCGAGGGGCCGGTGGTCGTGGTCCTCTCGGGCGGCAACGTCGACCCTCTACTGCTCACCCGGATCATCGAGAACGGGCTCGCGGTCGCCGGTCGGTACCTGTCCATGCGGGTCGTGGTGGCCGACCGCCCGGGGGCACTCGCCACCCTCATCGGGGCGCTCGCCTCTCTCGGGGTCAACGTGCTGTCCGTGGAGCACCACCGCTTCGGGCCGACCCTCGACCCCGACCAGGTGGAGGTGCTGGTCACCGTCGAGACCCGCAACCGAGCCCAACACGATGAGGTGATCGCGACCCTCGCAGCCTGTGGCTTCACAGTCGAGGTCCTCTCCTAGCTCGAGCCGGCACTTTCCCCGGCGAGGCGATGTGCCCGAAGAGCCCACCCGGGCCTACCATCGATGCCGATGCAGGAGCGTTGGACCACCCGGTGGTTCCGCAAGAGGGCTCTCCTCTACCACCTGCTCGTCGCGATCATCGCCCCGGGCTGCCTGGTCGCCGCCGACTGGCAGGTCCACGCCGCGATCGGGGGCAATACCCTCAGCTGGCTCTACGTCGTCGAGTGGCCGGTCTTCTCGGTCCTGTCGGTCTACGGGTGGTGGCAGCTGATCCACGAGGACCCGGCCCGGGTCGAGGCGCGGAAGGTGGAGCGGGCACGGCGTGCCGCGACCAAGGGACCGATGGTGCCCCCGCCGCCGGAGACCGCGAGTGGCTTCTACCACCCCCTCCAGGTTGCGAGCCGCCCGGAGCTGGCCGCCGACCTCGGTGCGCCACTCCCGGTCCTCGCCGAGGACGGCGACGGGGCAACTGCGACTGCCGGCGCCGCCCCGCTGCACCAGCTCTCCGAGTACAACGCCTACCTGGCCCGCCTGGCGGTCGGCCGCACGAGCAAGTCGTGGCGCAACCCGCACGGAGTTCCGTCGCGGGGGGCTCCGAGCGGCTCATGAGCAGTCTCGGCGACTTCTCCAGCCTGGACGGTGCCCTGCTGCGCTACCGGGTCCTCGCCTACGTCGTCGGGGTCGGACTGGCAGTGCTCGTCTTCGCCGGGATCCCCCTCCAGGCGCTCGGTCATCCGCAGCTCGTCACGGTGCTCGGCCCGATCCACGGCATCTTCTACCTGCTCTACCTGGTGGCCGCCCTGGACCTGGCCCGACGAGCCCGCTTCGGGCTGGCGGAGATGCTCGCCATGGTCGGTGCCGGCTTCGTGCCGATCCTGGCGTTCGTGATCGAGCGGCGGATCACCCGTCGGGTGCGCAACGGCAGCCTGGAGCCTTGGCGGCTGCCCTCATGGGCATCCCGTCGCCGGGCAGCTCCGGCACCCGGCCCCGCCCCTGCCCCTGCCGGCGAGTGGGGAGGCCCGGAGACTGAGGCGACGACCACGCCGGCGGGCGACTGACCCTGACGCCGACGGGGCGGTGGAGCCGGGGGGTGGCCAGCCGGAGCGGCGTCACCCGGTGACGGCCCCTGGCCACAGCTCCGCCCGGCCGAGCGGCTCGTAGCCGACCTCCCAGAGGCACAGCCCGTGTGCCGGGGCCATCGTCCCGGCGGCACCCCGGTCCCGGGCGGCGATGATGGCGCTCATCTCGCCCGCCTTCTTCTTGCCCCTGCCCACCTCCACCAGCGTCCCGACCACCGAACGGACCATCTGGTGGCAGAACGACGACGCCTCGATCTCGAAGCGCAGCACCCCGTCACCCTCGTCGACCCACCGGGCGTCACGGACTCGCCGAGACAGGCTGGCGGACGCCGTCGGTCGACGACAGAAGGAACCGAAGTCGTGCTCCCCGAGCAGCGGATCGCAGGCAAGGCGCATCGCGGCGAGATCGAGGGGTGTCTCGACCTGCCAGGAAGAGCCGGCCCGGAACGGGTCGGGCGTCGCCCGGTTGAGCAGCACGTAGCGGTAGCGACGGTAAGTGGCCGAGCGTCGGGCGTCGAAGTCGGGCTCCGCCGCAGCTGCGGCCCGGATCGCCACCTCGGGCCGGAGTGCCCGGTTGAGCGAGCGCTCGAGCGCCCCGAGATCAGCGTCGGCCCGAGCTTCCAAGCTGACCACTTGGCCCCAGGCATGCACGCCGGCGTCGGTTCGCCCGGCGCAGGTGAGCTCGACGGTGTGACGGAGGTGACGCTCCAGGGCCGCACCGAGCACTCCGGCGACGGTGCGCTGACCTGGCTGGGCGGCGAACCCCCGGAAGCCCGTACCGAGGTAGGCAACGAGGAGGCGCACCCGCTGCAGCGGCCCCTCGCTCACCGCCGTCGGCGCATCGGGCCCCGACTGGTCGCTGAAGAGGGTCACCGGCAGCCCGGCGCGCGGGTCAGTCGACCAGCTCGATGCGTGCCATCGGCGCGTTGTCCCCGTGTCGGGGACCCAGCTTCAGGATCCGGGTGTAGCCACCCGGGCGGTCGGCGAAGCGGGGACCGAGCTCGGCGAAGAGCTTGTGGGCCATGTCCTTGTCGCGGATGAACGCCACCACCTGGCGCTGCTGGTGGACAGCGGTGCTCGGGTCGGCGTGGGCCTTGCGGGCCTTGGTGATGCACTTCTCGACTGCCGGACGGAGAGCCTTGGCCTTGGCTTCGGTGGTGACGATCGCCTCGGCGGCGATCAGCGAAGCGACCAGGTTGCCGAACATCGCCTTCTGGTGGGCGGCGTCTCCGCCGAAGCGTGCGCCCTTCTTCGGACGGCCGGGAACACCGGACATGGCCTAGCCCTCCTTCCCGCGAAGCGACAGGCCCCGCTCGTCGAGCTTGGCCAGGACCTCGTCGAGGCTCTTCTGGCCGAAGTTGGTGATCGCCAGCAGGTCGTCCTCGGTCTTCATGACCAGCTCTCCGACCGTGTTGACCTGAGCCCGCTTCAAGCAGTTGCGAGGGCGCTCGGTGAGGTCGAGCTCCTCGATCGGCAGGTCGAGGTCCGGCGAGCCGCTCCCCACCGAGCCGACGTCCCCGAGCTCGAGCCCGAGAGGGGTGTCGCTCATCCCTGCGACCAAGCTCATCAGGGAGCGGAGGGTGTCGCCCGCCGACGCAAGCGCCTCGCGGGGAGTGATCGAGCCGTCGGTGGTGATATCGACCACCAGGCGGTCGAAGTTGGTCGACTGCTCCACACGCGTCGGCTCGACTGCGAATGCGACCAGGCGGATCGGCGAGTAGATCGAGTCGATCGGGATCACGCCGATGGTCGAGGACTCCTTGTTCCGCTCGGCGGAGGCGTATCCCCTACCCCGCTCGACAGTGATGTCGGCCGCTAGGCGGCCCTTTTGGTTGACCGTCGCGATCACGAGGTCGGGGTTCAGGATCTCCACGTCACTAGTGGTGGCGATGTCCCCGGCAACGACCGTCGCCGGCCCGGAGACATCGAGGCGCAGGGTCACCGCCTCGTCGGAGGCGACCCGCAGCACCAGGTCCTTCAGGTTGAGGATGATGTCGGTGACGTCTTCCTTGACCCCCGGCAGGGTC
This sequence comes from Actinomycetes bacterium, assembly GCA_021819345.1. Taxonomy (GTDB): domain Bacteria; phylum Actinomycetota; class Acidimicrobiia; order Acidimicrobiales; family Palsa-688; genus JAKAQB01. Next base: position 12,599 of record JAKARG010000006.1, read on the forward strand.
GTGAACTCGTGGAGGGCGTCGTCGAAGCGGACCTGGGTCACCGCTGCTCCCGGTATCGACGACAGCAACGTCCGGCGGAGCGCTACTCCGATCGTGTGGCCGAAGCCCGGCTCGAGCGGGCCGATCGCGAAGCGCTGCCGGTCCCCCTCCTGCTCGCCGAGGGGCTCGACGGTCGGTCTCTGGATGATGAGCATCTTGGGGGTTCCCTCTTCGGATTACTTGGAGTACAGCTCGACGATCAGCGACTCGCGCACCCCGACGTCGATGTGCTCGCGCAGGGGAAGCTCTCGGACCGTCACCTCGTGCCCGTCGGCACCGGCCTCCAGCCAGGCGGGAACCTGTCGGTCCAGGGTGTCCATGTTGTGCCGGACGACGATCATCTGGCGGGCCTTCGGCCGCAGGCTGACCACGTCGCCCTTGCGTGCCCGGTACGAGGGGATGGTGACCCGCCGGCCGTTCACCGTGACGTGCCCGTGGCGCACCAGCTGGCGGGCTTGGGCTCGGCTCGCCCCCCAGCCGGCCCGGAACGCCACGTTGTCGACACGCAGCTCGAGCATCCGCAGCAGGTTCTCGCCGGTGATGCCGCTCTGGCGGTTGGCTTCCTCGTAGAGGTTGCGGAACTGCTTCTCGAAGACTCCGTAGATCCGCCGCGCCTTTTGCTTCTCCCGGAGCTGGGTGAGGTACTCCGAGCCTTGGCGCATCCGATCCCGCCCGTGCTCACCCGGCGGGTAGGGCCGGCGCTCGATCGGGCACTTCATCGAGTCGCACTTCGGACCCTTCAAGAACAGCTTCATCTTCTCGCGGCGGCACAGCCGGCAGACCGGCCCCGTGTAGCGCGCCATGGCTCAGACCCTCCGCCGCTTCTTCGGGCGGCAACCGTTGTGGGGGATGGGGGTGACGTCCTTGATCCCCGACACCTCGATGCCGGTGGCCTGCAAGGAACGGATCGCTGTCTCCCGGCCGGAGCCCGGGCCCTTCACCAGGACGTCGACCTTGCGCACCCCGTGCTCCATGGCACGCCGAGCACAGGCCTCGGCGGCCAGCTGAGCGGCGAAGGGGGTCGACTTGCGTGATCCCTTGAAGCCGACGTTGCCGGCCGAGGCCCAGGCGAGGACGTTGCCGTCGGGATCACTGATCGACACGATCGTGTTGTTGAACGAGCTCTTGATGTGGGCCACCCCGTAGGTGACGTTCTTGCGCTCACGCTTGCGGGGGCGACGGCCTCCCGGCTTCGGCTTGGCCAACTCAGTGGTTCCTCGTCATTCGGAGGGCGTGGTGGGTGCTCGTGGAGACCTGCGACAAGGGGTGCATCAGTGCTTACGGACCTTCTTCTTCCCGGCGACGGGCTTCTTCGGGCCCTTGCGGGTCCGCGCGTTGGTGTGGGTGCGCTGCCCCCGCACCGGCAGGCCACGGCGATGCCGGATGCCCTGGTAGGAACCGATCTCCATCTTGCGCTTGATGTCTTGGGAGACGTCCCTTCGGAGGTCGCCCTCTACCTTCAAGTTGGCGTCGATCCAGTTGCGCAGCCGGGTGACCTCCTCGTCGGTCAGGTCGCGCACCCGGGTCGCGGGATCGATCCCGGTGCCCGTGCACACCCGGTCGGAAGCCGTGCGGCCGATGCCGTAGATGTAGGTGAGCGACACCCCGAGACGCTTCTCTCGGGGAATGTCCACGCCGGCGATTCGTGCCACGGTTGCTCGGTCTCTCTTCCTGTGCTCTGCCCGGGGTCAGCCCTGGCGCTGCTTGTGACGGGGGTTGGTGCAGATCACCATGACCCGGCGATGGCGCCGGATGACCTTGCAGTGCTCACATATGGGCTTGACGCTTGGACGCACCTTCACGACGGACTCCTGCCGGTGGTGACCGGGGGCGGGACCCCACTCTGGGGCACCGCCAAGGGCTTCGGGATGCCCCGGTCGGACCCCCGAAGGGGAGCCACCGGAGCGAGGGGCCCGGCCGCGATGAAGCGGTGCAGGACCGGCTGGTCAGACTACCGCGTTCGCCCGGGTCCGTCCACCCGCTCCGCACCCGCCACGGGGCTCCGGCGCGCTCCGGCGGGCCTCAGCCCAGCACGGTCAGGACCTCTGGGCCGTCCTCGGTCACCGCCACCGTGTGCTCGAAGTGCGCCGACAGGGACCCGTCGGCAGTGACCACACCCCAGCCGTCGTCGAGGGTGAGGGTCTCGGGACCCCCGAGGTTCACCATCGGCTCCACGGCGAAGACCATGCCCTGGCGCAACTTCGGCCCCCGGGTCCCCGGCCAGTAGTTGGGTACCTGCGGGTCCTCGTGCATCGCGGTGCCGATCGCGTGACCGACGTACTCCCGGACCACCGAGAAGCCGGCACCCTCGGCGACCTGCTGGACGGCGAGGCCGACGTCATGGAGACGCCCGCCCTCCCGGAGGCGGTCGATACCCGCCCACAGGCTGTCCTCGGTGACGGCGAGCAGCTTGTCGGCCTCACCGCTGATTCGCCCTACCCCCATGGTGAAGGCGGCGTCACCGTGGTAGCCCTCGACGATGGCGCCGCAGTCGATCGAGATGATGTCTCCCTCTTCCAGACGGTAGGAGCCGGGGATACCGTGGACCACCATGGAGTTCGGCGAGGTGCAGATCACCGCCGGGAACCCGTGATAGCCGAGGAAGTTGGATCGCGCTCCTCGCGCCTCGAGCACCCGACGAGCGACCTGGTCCAGCTCGGCAGTGGTGACCCCTGGCTTCGCCGCCTCTCGGGTGGCCTCGTGCATCTCGGCCACCACCCGGCCGGCCTTGCGCATCTTTGCGATCTCGTCGGCGCGTCTTCTCACCCCATCCAGTCTGGCCCGCCCCGACCCGGTCCCGGGTGCAGGCGTCGGCACGGACTCGCCCGGCGCGGCCTCAGGACCCCGGTCGGCGGAGGATCCTTCGGTCGACGACGGCTACGACCCTCTCGGTTACCGCATCGGGCGATCCGAGCGCATCGATCCTGGCCAGGAGCCCACGGGAGTCGTACCAGGCGATCAGCGGTGCGGTCTCCCGCTCGTAGAGCTCCAGTCGACGGCGGATGGCCGCCTCGGTGTCGTCGTCACGCTGGACCACCTCGCCACCACAGACGTCGCAGAGCCCGGGGACCCGGGGTGGGTTGTCGACCACGCTGTAGTTCGCGCCGCAGTCGGCGCACACCCGCCTGCCAGCCAGGCGGGTGAGGACCGAGGTGGTGTCGATCTCCAGGTCGATGGCGAGGTGGAGACCCTTCGGCGAGAGGATGGTCGAGAGCGCCTCCGCCTGGGCGACGGTGCGCGGGAAGCCGTCGAGGACGAACCCCCGGTGCGAGGTGTCGGGCCGGGTTAGGCGCTCCCGGACCATCCCGATGACGATCTGGTCGGGCACCAGCTCGCCGGAGTCCAGGTACCGACGGGCCTCCCGGCCCAGCTCCGAGCCCGAGCGGATCGCCTGACGGAGTGTGTCGCCGGTCGAGATGTGAGGGACGACGTAATGGCGCGACAACCGCAGGGCCTGGGTCCCCTTCCCAGCTCCCTGCTTGCCGAGGATCAGGAGCCGAGCTCCCGGGTTCACGTCGTCGCCGCTCGGCAGCCGTCTGGGGGCGCCGAGCCCGGCTCCCTCCGGCCCACTAGCTGAGGAAGCCCTCGTAGTTGCGCATCATCAGCTGGCTGTCGACCTGCTTCATCGTCTCCAGGGCGACGACCACCGCGATGAGAAGGGTCGTTCCAGCGAACGGGTAGTTCTCGATGTGGAACAGCGAGAGCATCACCGCAGGCAGCAGGGCAACTGCAGCCAGCCACAGCGAGCCGGGCAGGTTGATCCGGTTGAGGATCCGCTGCAGGTGCCGCTCCGTGGGGGGCCCGGGTCGGATGCCGGGGATGTAGCCACCCTGCTTGCGGATGATGTCGGCCTGCTGCTCGGGATTGAAGGTGAGCTGGGCGTAGAAGTAGGCGAAGGCGATGATCAAGAGCCCGTAGAGGGCTATGTAGGTCAGGTTGTTGGGCTGGGCGAGGTTGCTGTTGATCCAGGTCTGCACGCTGAGCCCCCACCCCTTGGACGGCAGCAGGTTGGACAGGAGGAACGGGAAGTAGAGCACCGAGTTCGCGAAGATGATCGGGACGACCCCACCGGTGTTGACCTTCATCGGGATGTAGGTGCTCTGTCCCCCGTACATCCGCCGACCGACCACCCGCTTGGCAAAGGTCACCGGGATCCGCCGCTGGGCCAGCTCGACGTAGACGATGAAGCCGAGCAGCACGACCGACACTCCGATCACCAGCGCGAGCGCTAGCCAACCAGCCTGACGCTCGATGGCGATGCCCCCAGCGGGCATGGTCGCCACGACGTTCACGAAGATGAGTAGCGACATCCCCTGCCCCACCCCTCGCTGGGTGATCAGCTCGGCCAGCCACATGACAACGACCGTGCCGGCGGTCATGGTCAAGACGATCAGGAGCACGAGGGGGATCGAGAACTTCGGGATGTAGTCGAGGCTGCTGGTCGTGCCGAGCAGGATCGGGCTGCCCGAGTGGAAGGCGTACACGAGGGTAGTCGACTGGAGCAGGGCCAAGACGATCGTCGCGTAGCGGGTCACCTGCGTGAGCTTCTTCTGTCCGGTCGGGCCCTCGTCACGCCACTTCTCGAACTTCGGTATGACGACCATCAGCAGCTGGATGATGATCGAGGCGGTGATGTAGGGCATGATCCCGAGCCCGAACACTGCGAAGCGGGCGAGGGCCCCGCCCGAGAACAAGTTGAGCAGGCTGAACACGCCGCCGTGGGTTCCGCTGGTGGACGCCTCGTGGACGGCTTTGTAGCTGATGCCCGGGCACGGGACGTTCGCCCCGAGCAGGTAGATGCCAACGATCAACAAGGTGAACAGCACCTTGTTGCGCAGGTCGGGAACCCTGAACATGTTGGAAAGGTTGGACAGTGAGCTTCGCATCCAGCTTCTCCTCGACCTGCGGACCAGAGCAGGGTAGCGCCGCCTCCGGGGACCTTGCCCGCGGCGGGCCCGCCCGGGGTCGCTCTCTCCCGAGGCGACCGACGGCGCCCCCTGGGGCCGGGCTCAGCGGTTGGTCAGGGCGTTGCCCTTGGCGGGCGGTCGCCGGTCCCCCCAGGGCGGGGGGAGGATGGTCACGGTTCCGCCGGCAGCCCGTACCGCCTCGGCCGCCGACGCGGACACCGCATGAGCCGAAACATCTAGAGATCGCGTGAGGGTTCCTCGGCCGAGCACCTTCACCAGGCCGTGCTTGTGCACCAGACCCTGGGCACGGAGCGTTTCTGGGCTCACCACCTCGGAGCGCAGCTCCTCGAGGGTGTCGAGGTTGACGACGCTGTACTCCACCCGGAACGGGTTCTTGAAGCCCTTCAGCTTCGGCACCCGCTGGGTGAGCGGCAGCTGGCCTCCCTCGAAGCCCGGCTTGATGTTGTTGCGGGCTCCCTGGCCCTTGGTCCCACGCCCCGCGGTCTTGCCCCCCTTGCCTGCGGTACCCCGACCGACGCGACGGCGCGCCCGCTTCGAGCCAGCCGGGGGTTGCAGGTCGTGGATCTTCATGCGGACGGCTCCTTGGATCGGCCTCGGTCGGTCCCATCAGAGGTGGACACGGTGACCAGGTGCGGGACCCGGGCTATCATCCCGCGGATCTCGGGACGGTCGGGGAGGGCGTTGGAGGTGCCGATGCCGTGCAACCCGAGAGCCCGCAGCGTCCCCCGGTGCTTGGGCTTGGTGCCGATCGACGATCGGACCTGGGTGACGAGCAGCTCGGCCATCACGCCACTACCTCAGGAACGTGGGCTCCTCGCCGCGCCTCGTTGTAGGCGCGCAGGACCCCGGCAGGCGCAACCTCTTCGGGGGAGAGACCCCGAAGGCGGGCGATGTCGTCTGGCCGCTTCAGGGCTCGGAGGCCAGCCACCGTCGCCTGAGCAACGTTGATGCTGTTGGACGACCCGAGCGACTTGGCCAGGATGTCGTGGATGCCGGCCATCTCGAGGATCGCCCGTGCAGCACCACCGGCTATCACTCCGGTCCCCGGAGCGGCGGGCTTCAGCAGCACTCGACCGGCTCCGGCCTCCCCGAGCACCGGGTGGGTGATAGTGCTCCCGGCGAGCGGAACCTCGAAGAGGTTCTTCTTGGCCTCTTCGATGCCCTTCTGCACGGCCAGACCGGCCTCCTTCGCCTTGCCGTAGCCGAGGCCCACGGTCCCATGGCCGTCACCGATGACCATCAGAGCAGCAAATGAGAAGCGCCTGCCCCCCTTTACCACCTTGGCAACCCGGTTCACCCGGATCGTGCGGTCCTCGTACTGGATTTCGGGCGGCATCGGCTAGAGCTCCAGTCCGGCTTCACGGGCCGCCTCGGCGACCGCGGCGACGCGACCGTGATAGAGGAAGCCACCACGGTCGAAGACGACTGCGGTTATCCCCGCAGCGCGAGCGCGCTCGGCGACGAGACGACCGACCGTTGCGGCAGCGGCCTTGTTGCCCGTCGGCCCGGCGGTACGGATCGCAGGCTCGACCGTCGAGGCCGCGGCGATCGTGCGACCGCTGCGATCGTCGATCACCTGGGCGACCACGTGGCGGTTGGTCCGGTGCACCGAGAGGCGCGGCCGCTCAGCGCTGCCGCTCACCTTCTTGCGCACCCGGCGGTGCCGCCGGGCCAGCGAGGCCTGCTTGTACTTGGTGCTCACGCTCATCGAGGCTCCTTGCCGCCGGTCACTTGGCTGCCTTGCCGGCCTTGCGGATTACCCGCTCACCGGCGTAGCGCACTCCCTTGCCCTTGTAGGGCTCCGGTTTGCGGATCTTACGGATGTTGGCGGCGACCTGGCCGACCATCTCCTTGTCGATGCCCCTCACGGCAATGCGGGTCGGGGCGGGGACTTCGAAGCTGATCCCTTCGGGTGCGTCGACGACCACCGGGTGGGAGAAGCCGAGCGCGAGCTCGATCTGAGTCGGGCTGCGCGGCGTTGCGCGATAACCCACGCCGACTATCTCGAGCTCCTTCGCGAACCCCTCGCTCACCCCGAGGACCATGTTGTTGACCAGGCTTCTGGTGAGCCCGTGCAGGGCACGGTTGTGGCGTTCGTCGTCAGGACGCTCCACCAAGACGCTGGCTTCCTCCTGGCGAACGGTTATCGCCCCGGGGAGGGTGCGCGCCAGAGTGCCTCTCGGGCCTTTGACGGTCACCTGCCGGTCGACGACACTGACCTCTACTCCGGGTGGGACGGGGATCGGACTGCGGCCGATTCGAGACATGGTGGCTGGCTCCTCACCAGACGTAGCAGAGGACTTCGCCACCGACCCGGCGCTTGCGCGCCTCACGGTCGGTCATCAGCCCCTGGCTGGTGGACAAGACGGCGACACCGAGGCCGCCGAGGACCCGCGGCAACTTATCGGCAGCCGTGTAGACCCTGAGGCCGGGCTTGGAGATCCGACGGATCCCCGAGATCGTCCGCCTACGCTCGGGGGAGTACTTCATCCGGACCTCGAGCACGCGACCGGGACGGCTCGCGTCGGTGATCACCTCGAAGCCCGCAATGTAGCCCTCTTTCACGAGCACCGAGGCAAGCGACTCTTTCAACTTCGAAGACGGCATCCTCACCGTGTCGTGCATTGCCACGTTGGCGTTCCGGATCCGGGTGAGCATATCGGCGATCGGATCGGTCATGGTCATGGCAGCCTCCCCTACCAGCTCGCCTTGGTCACGCCCGGCACCTCGCCAGCGTGCACCAGCTCTCGCAAGCAGATCCGGCACAGACCGAACTTGCGGAACACCGAGTGTGGCCTCCCGCACC
>JAKARG010000367.1 GCA_021819345.1 Actinomycetes bacterium
GAACTGGCGGGCGTCGCGCTGGTACTTCGTGTCGCGCTGAGGGCCGAGGGCGCCACCCCGCACGTCGGGATGGCGCCTGCCCGGCGCGCCCGGGCTCAACCTGCCGCGCGGAGGGCTCCGCGCAAGTCTGCGACTACATCCTCGGCGGCCTCGATGCCGACGGAGATCCGTAGCAGGTTCCCCGGCACGTGGGCAGCCTCTCGGGGCGTGAAGTCTCTTCCCCACCAGCCCGCTGCAGGGTGCATCACGAGGGTGTGGACGTCGCCGAGGCTCGCGGCGTATGTGCAGATCCGCAACGCCTCGACGACTCGGCGGGTCGCCTCGAAGTCGCCGTCGACAGTGAAGGACAGCAGCCCCCCGTACCCGTCCATCTGCCGGCAGGCGATCTGGTGGCCCGGGTGGCTGGCGAGCCCCGGGTAGTACACATCCCTGACCCCGGGCTCGGCCTCCAAGGCCCGCGCGAGGACGAGCGCAGTGTGGTTCTGGCGGGCGACTCGAAGCGGCATCGTGCGGATACCGCGCTGGAGGAGCCAGGCGTCGAAAGGGCTGAGGACGCAGCCGAGGAGGACCTGCGGCCACCAGATCCGCTCGAGCAGCTCCTTCCTCCCTGCGACCGAGCCGGCGACGACATCGGAGTGCCCACCCATGGACTTCGTGCCGGACTCGATCACCAAGTCGACGCCGAGCTCGAGCGGTCGGGAGTTGACACAGCTCGCGACGGTGTTGTCCACGACTACCAAGCAGTCGTGATCCCGGCAGGTCTCTACGACCGCGGCCAAGTCGGTGAGCTGTAGCAGCGGGTTGGTGGGGGTCTCCACATACACGACCCGAGTGTTCGGCTGCAGCGCCCCGGTCAGTTTCGCCGGGGTCATCTCGTCCAAGTAGGTGGCCGAGAGCCCGAAGCGCTGGAGCTCCTCGAATAGCTCCAGGGTCTCCCCGTAGGCCTGGGAAGGGACGACAACATGGTCACCGGCGCCCGTGAGCGCGAAGATGGTGGTGAAGATCGCCGCCATACCCGAGCTGGTGAGCAGCGCCCCATCCGCTCCGGCCATCTCGGCGACGAGCCGGGCGACACGGTCGACCGTGGGGTTGCCATAGCGCGCGTAGAACTTGACCGGGCGGGGAACCGCGGCGAGCTCGTGGAACAACGCCTCGCTCGAACGGGTGAAGATGACCGACATGTCAACCGCCGGCGACATGCCCAGCTCGTCGGCATAGCCGCTGTCGGCGTGCAGCGCACGGGTATCGAGAGCTCCCGGCGCTCGGTGGGTAGCCCTTCCGCGGAGGTCGTCCTTCTGCCTGCCCGCCGGGTCCGGTGAGGACCCGCCATCTACCTGCACTGGCTCCGCCCCCAGGGGCGGGGAGCCGAGGCATGGATTGGTTGCACTGCTACGCTCCTCTGCACGGTTGTGCTTCTCTGCACGTATGCGCGTAGTATCGGGGATCGTAGCACTGGGGCAGGAGTGACGGGCTCAGCTGCCTCGACCTCCTGCACCGGCCGCGAGCCTGGCCGTGATCAAGGGAGGTAGGGAAGGTGCCAGTGGGTGACCTGCCGGTCTTCGCTCTGGAGGAGTGGTTCCGGCGTTTTGCCTTTGAGCCGGATATGGTCAATCTCTCCGCGAGCAACCCGATCTCCCCGACCGTCGGCGAGCTCTTGGCGCTCACGGGCACTCCCAGCCGGGTGCTCGAGGAGATCTCGCTCGACTACTCGGAGACCCCCGGCCTCCCGAGACTGCGTGCCAGCATTGCATCTCTTTACGATGATCTCGACCCCGCCGGGGTGGTCGTCACATCGGGTGCGCTCGAGGCGATCCTCCTCACACTTCTCTGCACTCTCGAGCGGGCCGAGCGCGTGCTGGTCGAGACGCCGATCTACGGCGCCTACGGGCCGCTGCTGGACATGGTGGGTGCCGACGTCCGTCCGTTCGAGCTGAGGCCGCGGGATGGCTATGGCTACGACCCCGAGCGGTTCGGCACGGCGTTGCGCACTCTGCAACCGAGCGTTGTGATCATCAACCCCTTCAACAACCCGACGGGCCGGGGTGTCGACAGCGCGGCGAGCCTCGCTCGGGTCTTCGACCTGTCGACGACGCACGGCTGCCGGCTGCTCTCCGACGAGGTGTTCCGGCTGATCCCCCTCTCCGGATCGGCGCTCCCGTCGGTGATCGACCTCGGTGGGCGGCCCGGTGGCAACCGTAGGGCGCTCGTGGGGTCGCGCCAGCATCCCGCCGAGGCGCCTGCGCCGCCGATCGCGCTCGGGGACATGACCAAGGCCTGGGGCCTCGGGGGGCTGCGGATCGGTTGGGTGGCGACACGCGATCCCGGGCTCGTCGTCCGGCTCCTCGATGCCCGCGACTACACGACCAACAGCTGCTCGCGCCTGAGCGAGGAGGTCGCGGTCCTTGCCCTCTCCGTGCGGGACCAACTCCTTGCCGGCCCCCTCGAGCAGGCTCGGGCGGCCCGGGCAGCCGTGGCGGACCTGATCGACGCCAGCGGAGGCGCCCTCGCGTGGTACGCCCCGTCTGGCGGCTTCTGCGGCTGGGTCGAGGTGACCGACGCGCAGCCGGGAGAAGTGGTTGAGGCGTGCGAGAGGCTCGCCACCGAGCAGCGGATCCTGCTACTGCCGGGCTCCGTCTTCGGTCCGACGGGTGACCGCTTCGTGCGGGTCGGCCTCGCTACAGGCGCCGACGCGCTCACGGCCGGCCTCACAGCGCTGCTGGGACTCCTGGGGCGGGACTGAGCCGCCGGCCCCCGCACCCCGGGAACGGTCCCACTACCTCTCGGATGCCTCTCGGACGGGAGGCGGCGGAGGGGTAGAGCTTCGACGCTCGCTGGCCGTACCCGACGGGGCGAGCAGCCAGGGATCCTCGTCGGATCTTCGAGGTGGTCCTGGATGCGGTCGGCCGGGGCAAGGGACCGGGCGGGTTACAGGCTCCTCAGGATCACCGCGTCACCCTGGCCCCCACCGCCGCAGAGGGCGGCCACACCGGTGCCGCCGCCCCGCCGGCGCAGCTCGTGGAGCAAGGTGAGGGCCAGCCGGTTGCCGCTCATGCCGATCGGGTGCCCGAGGGCGACCGCCCCGCCGTTGACGTTGACGACATCGTCGGGCAGGCCGAGCTCGTCCAACGAGGCGAGCACCACCGCCGCGAACGCCTCGTTGATCTCGTAGAGGTCCATGTCGGAGACCGCCATCCCGGCCCGATCGAGAGCCCGGGCCGCGGCCCGGGACGGCTGGGTGAGCAGGCAGGTGTCGGGTCCGGCGACCATCCCGTAGCCGACCACTTCCCCGAGGGGAGCCACCCCGTGGCGTTCGGCCGCGGCCTTGGACATCACGACCAGCGCCGACGCACCGTCGGAGATCTGGCTGGCGTTGCCGGCGGTGACCGTCCCGCCGGAGGCAAAAGCCGGCCGGAGGGCGGCCAGCGACTCGACCGTCGTGGCCGGACGGACGCCCTCGTCGGACTCGACCACCACCGCCTCCCCCCGGCGTTGCGGGACGCGCAGCGCGACGATCTCCTCGGCGAGGACCCCGTCCTTGGTCGCGCGGGCGGCGCGCTGGTGGGAGAGGGCGGCGAAGGCGTCCTGACGCTCGCGGGTGATCGCGGGGAACGAGGGCAGGTAGTGCTCGGTGTCGAGGCCCATCGCCTCGTGGCTGCCGGCGTCCTCCAGGCCGTCGTACATCATCGAGTCGACCACCTGGGCCGAGCCGAGCCGGTAGCCGGCCCGGGCCCCGGGCAGCAGGTGGGGGGCGCCCGACATCGACTCCATCCCGCCGGCCACGACCACCTCGGCGTCGCCGGCGGCGATCATCAGGTCGGCCTGGTAGAGGGCG
>JAKARG010000368.1 GCA_021819345.1 Actinomycetes bacterium
CGCAGGCTGCTTGACGTCGACGATCCGATCCGGCAGCATCAGTGTCGGCCGGCACGAACGGGGACGAGGTGGTCCCATGCTCGTGGCGGAAGGGTGGTCCCATGATGGTGGCGGGTGACAGGTGACGGTCGACCAGGTCGCTCCACCGTCCGTCGTGTGGCACACTACAACTTGGTACGACGCGGGCGATGACGGCATCGAACTGGGTGCGAAGGCGGAGGTTGGAACGGGGACAACGTCGGCGTAGAGCCAGCCTGATCCACCCGAACCGAATGCGATCCCGTGATAGACGATCGTGGCCGGGCCTGTTCCACCGAACAGGGGTCCGGTCCCGGTGGCTGCCTGATAGCGACCGGCTGCGATCTGGACGTAGATGCCCTGAGGCGGCCCACCACCGCCCCCCGTGGAGACGACGATCGGGTGATCGGCTCCGGAGATGGGCAACCAGGACACACCTCGGATCGGGAAGGAGGTACCGCCCTTCGTGGTGCCTACGATCCGAGGCCGCTGCTGGGGATGGGAGGAGTAGGCCGAGGTAGTAGTAGCCCACGGGGTTGTCGGTCCCCGCTGGGCAATGACCAAGCCACCTCCACTTCCCTGCGGATTGGTGGGAGCCACCGCTTCCCAGGTGCTGCCGCTTGCACCACAGCTGACCATGGTGAACCTCCCCGGCTGACCGGACACTCAAGACCAGCGCTGGCTGGGAGTGGAGGTCCGATCCGTTGTTGGCAGTTGAGCCCATTGTCTTGATAGCCACGCGAGGCGTTCTGGTACCTCGCGTGACGCGTGTGTTTCCGCACACACAACTAAGTTATCCACAGGCGTCGCGCGCCGGCCGTAAAATCGCTACTTTCCCACAGGCGGGAGGTGTGTGATGGCAGCGAAACGGACGACGAACAAGCGCTACAGCGACGAGTTCAAGGCTGACGCGGTCGCGTTGTTGCGCAGGTCGGGCCGGCCGATCGCCGAGGTTGCCCGGGAGTTGGGCATCACCGACACCTCGCTTGGCAGCTGGGCTCGCGACGCGGCTAGAAATGACACTCCCGAGCAGGTGGCCGCAGCGGCGCAGGAAGCGAAGGACGTCGCCCGGCTACGCAAGCGGGTACGAGAGTTAGAACAGGAGATCGAGATCTTGAAGCGCTTCACGGCCTACTGGGTGCGCAGCGAAGGACAGCAGTGAGCTCGGGGCCGGTCGCCCGCCTCGAGGCCCGAGTCGCCCGCCTGGAGGCAGAAGGGACGATCCTGCGTCGCTTGGCCGCGCTTCCAGCAGGCGGCCCAGAGCGCGAGCGGGTCTACCGCTTCGTCGAGGCGAACGCAGCCGAGTTCCCCGTGGCGGTGCTCTGCGAGGTGGCCGAAGTGAGCCGCTCGGCGTACTACGCGTGGCGGGCGCAGGGCGCCGAAGTAGCCGACACGGTCTTCGAGGAGGCAAGCCTGGCTGACCGGATCTTCGACATCTGGGCGTCGAACCGCAGGGTCTACGGCTCCCCGAGGGTGACCCAGGCGCTGTGGCGGGCCGGTGTCACGGTGAGCGAGAAGCGAGTCGCACGGCTCATGAGCGAGATCGGGATCGCCGGCGCATCAGGACGGCGCAAGCTGCGCACGACCCGGCGCGACCCGGCCGCTACCGTCTCTCCAGACCTGTTGGAGCGGGACTTCACCGCCGAGCGTCCCGATGAGCGTTGGGTCGGCGACATAACCTACGTACCGACCGACGAGGGGTTCGTGTTCGTAGCGTCGGTGCTCGATGTGTTCTCTCGGTCGCTGCTGGGCTGGTCGATCACGGACCATCTGCGCACCGAGCTGTGCACCGACGCCTTGCAGGCCGCGCTCGGCGCCCGAGGCAAGAAGATCACACCGGGCACCGTGTTCCACTCCGATCACGGCTGCCAGTACACGAGTGACGAGTTCCGGCGCTTTTGTCGGCGAGCGAAGATCACACAATCGATGGGCACGGTCGGTGACAGTTACGACAATGCGATGGCCGAGAGTTTCTGGTCGTCGTTGAAGCGTGAGCTCGTCGACAACACCCATTTCAGTACGAAAGAAGAGGCCCGCCGGGCTATATTCGAGTGGATCATCTGGTATAATCATGAGCGTCTCCACAGCTCTCTCGGATATGTCTCACCGAGAGAGTTCGAGGGGGCCTGGAACACCAATCAAGCAGCATAAATCAGTGTCCGGCTAAGCGGGGGAACCCCACTTACGAATACCAGTGGTGGGTTGGGAATGGCATCCTCAGGGCCGTACGCAGCCCACGGAGACTGCTGGAGGTTGGCGACCGGTGCAGGCAGGGGTACCGGGCTCGTCACCGGTTGCCCCATGCACGCCTGGCGCTGCGCTTGGGGCAGTGAGGAACAGACTGATGCGGCCTCGACGCCCGGTCGGTTCGAAGCGCCCGCCGGCACGACCGCCCACGTCGTGAGCGCAGCGACACCGAGGACGACAGAACCCACCAGCCACACGGTGCGGCGGTCGTGCACCCGCAGCCTCGTCGCACGTTTTCGTTGTGCCGGACCATGTGTGGCTATGCCTCGACTACCGGGCATCGGTCAACCTCCACATGGGACGCTACCTCGACGGAGAAGGCTTCGATGCGCGGCGGGCTCGCACATGGTATTGAGGATCAGAGGGTTCCGCATCAGCGACAGGCGCCTGGAACCCGGCGGGTGCCTCGAGCGTCTCCCATGCATGAAGCGACACCGAGGAACCCGCTCGCCGCCACCTACGGCACCTACTTCGGCAACCGGATCCCGATGAAGCTCGCTCCCGGGGCAGCAGCGGAGCTCTACCTCGGCACCGAGAGCACCTGCTACGCGCTGTTGGCGGAGGTGCCGCTGCAAGTAGACGAGGTGCCGCTGGGCGGCGCGCAGTTCGGCTTCGGCGTCGCTGAGCCCGACCTGTTCTTCTTGCATTCGTTCTACGATCCAAGACCGAGCGAGGGTCGATCCCGGGACACCGGCTGCGTCGGCGATGGTCTCGAGCGCGGCGACCTCGTCGAGGTTCAGCCGGATCGAATAGACCGTCGAGCGACCCCGGTTCGGCTGTGTGATCTTGGCACCGTTGGGGATAGGGACCATCGCGTCCCCTCGCGCCGGCCGTGGGTCACGTACGAACTGGCTCGATCCGTTCGATCGTCTCCACGCGGTCCAGTGAGCGGTCGAACGACGCGACTCGCCGGACACCCGTGCTCTCCGCGCACGCGACCAGGTAGGCCTCGGCGAAGTCGACCCTGTGAGTCTCGTACACCTCGGCAGCCCGCAGTACCAGGGCAGGGTCCACGCAGACGACCGAGTCGAAGGCCACGAGCGAACGAAGCGCTCCGGCGACCTGAGCGCGCGGTGCCTCGTAGAAGGACTCGAGCACGTAGACGGTCTCTGCAGCCACGACATCGGTGAGCAGCAGTTCGGTCTCGGTGCGTAGGTACCCCGTCGATGCCGCAGCCATGGCCGGAGGATCACCCGTGAGATGTCGGACCAAGACGCTGGTGTCGACGAACGCAGTCACCGGCGCGGGGACCGTCGGGCGCGACCGGGGTGACGGGTGAGCCAGTCAGCAGCCAGCACCCCCAGCTCACCATGGGAGCAAAGACGGGCCACGGCTGGTGTCGCCACCGCTGGGTCGAGCCTGCCCAGAGCCTCGAGGCCCAGGGCCCACAGTCGCGGGTCGTCGTCTTCGAGCATCGCCTCGCACAGCTCGGCGGCCGCCTCCTGGTCGGGCCGGCCGTCGACCCAGGCCTCGAGGTGCGCTCGGGCCTCCTCGGGGGTCATCTTCTCGTCCTCGACGCACACCATGAGCAGCGACAGGGCGTCGGTGTCCACCAGGAGATCGGAA
>JAKARG010000369.1 GCA_021819345.1 Actinomycetes bacterium
GGAGAGACGGGGCGGGCGTAACGCTCCAAGGACCGGACCGAGGCGTGACACATCTCCCCGAGGCCGGTGTCAACCTGCCTCGGCCCATGGCCAAGAGCGAACATCAGAACCTGCGGTCACTACAAAGGTACGCGCGACCGGCCGCCGAAGCCGTCGTAGTCATGACTGCAGCCCACAACCCCACCGCCCGTCGGAGGCTATGAACCGCCTACAAGACACGGCGAGCTCCAGCTACTGCCGCCGGAGACCTACTTGTCGGTTGGTGCCACGCTCCTTAACGGCACCCTGGATTGAAAAGTTGGAACCGCCCGGACGGGGCTTGAGACGCGCGGTGCTACCGGTTCACTCACGGTCTGGACTGTTGCCTGAAGCAGTCGCTCAGTACCAGTGACTGCGGCCGGCGAGTTGGTGACCACTGCGTCCGCTGATAGCCAGCACAGCGCCGATAACCAGGGCGATGACACCGAGGATCCAGATGATCGAGAGCCCGGCGATAAAGCCGATGATCAGCAGGACGACTCCGAGAATAATCATGAAGGTCCCCTTCTGTGTGTTGTGGTTTAATGATGAATAGTGGACTTGCTTCGGCAGTTGCGTTCTGCTCGGGCCGCGAAGGTGGCCGACGACGAGCGTTCGAAGTGGTCGCGGTTCGCCTGGAGCATCGCTGCGAACGGATCTCCATTCCTCAGCTGCCCGTTGGCGTGGGAGGCCAGTGCCGCCACCTGACTGAGCGCCGCGACCATCTCGCCTTCCTGGCGGGCGTCTAGGTGGCCGGCCACTGCGGGAAGTTCCTTGTGACGGTCCTGCTTCGGGGCGGACAAGGCTTTCGCCATCACGGTCTTGACCTGCCTGTGCTGTGCGGTCAGAACCTTCGCTACCTCGGACGGCTCAGCGGACATGGTGCTTCCTCTCGGTGTCGCTGTTCGGCGACGTGAACGCGTCGTTGTCCCGTTCGCTCCGTTGTTGGTGATCTCGGCGATCCCGTTGCCCAACTCCGGTAACCCGCCCGACCACCTCCAGAAGCGCGCTCCCTGGCTCACGTCCGGACTCCGGGTGGCTCTCCAGAGCTGACGACGCGCTCGGAAATCGGTGCGATGCCAGGTAACGCTGACTGATCGGCGGGCTAGCGCTCGACGCGCACCTCAATCCTCGACGGTCTGCTCGACGTTCTCGCTACCACTGCATAGGCCAGGGCACCTTCGAGCCAGCGCCATGGGAGGCGCCGGGCAGGACCGCGAAACTCCACGAAGTGGCTCCGTCCATCCCAGCCTGGTTCAGGAGCGGGCTGAGACGCTCAGCTGGTTGCTGACATCGACGACCCCGGGGGTGTCCCAGCAGTCGTCTCCGGCCGCTCGCTTCGCCACAGAGGAGGACACCTCGCCGGTCAGGATAACCACGCCCTTCTTGACGTCGACTACCAACTCGTGATCCTTGGTGTGGAGATTCTCCCGTAGGCGACCAACGACATTGGACTTGATCTCGCCGTCGGTTGGCTGGGACTGCTGCTGCTGGTCGTACCACCCGTAGTAATAACGGTCACCCGGATACTGCCACGGCGATCCACCCATCATGGTCATTTGGACTCCTCTGGGTTGCAGGCTAGGGGCTCACTGTCGAAGCGATGCCCAACGAACATGTACCCGTAGCGGACATCGCTCAAACCGGTCGCAGTAGCGACCGCCCTTACGGGCGGTCCACCCACAGATCCCAGCGAGCGCTACTAGGCCTGTGACGAGGATCGGGCAGGATCCTGAACGCGAGGCGGATTGGTTGACCGTTAGGCTTGGTCCTGCGCCCTGCGCCCGACGCCGGGGCAGCTCACTACGGGTATGTGGGTCCAACAAACGGTCATTGTTGAGACGGTGCCCCAGTCGGGCCGGGAAGGTGTTTTTTGTCGCGTTCAAACCCGACTCCACAATCATGGCCTCGGATCGCCCACAACCTACCGATTCTGCAGCAACTGCCGCCGCCGGACGGTGCCGAGCCCCCAGATAGCGGCTGTGGCCCAGCCCGGGCGACTGCCTCGTCCACAGACGTTCAGGATCCTGCACCGATCCTCGTCACAGCCCGGGCCTACCGTCGCGCTGCGCTTGGGCATCGACCGCCTCGGTCACACGGTCGTGGCGGTTTAACACCGCGTCCAGACCAAGCAGCTCGATGACCTTGCGAGGTAGTGGCTGCGGGCACACGAGGTCGAACCAGCTGTGACGGGCGATGGTCCTGCGCTGGGCAACGAGCAGCGCCGTCAAGCCGGTTGAACCCAAGAAGCTCACGCCGGTCAAGTCACAGACCAGCCCCTTGGCGCCGCGGCGCAGTGCTGTGCCGAGCGCCTCGGAAAGCTGGGCGGCGGTGGCGATGTCGACTTCCCCGGTGACGGAGACGACCACCGACGAGGCCATGGTCCACTCGGTGAGACCCAACCTCGGTGGGCCGATGCCGACAAACAATCTCGATGGATCGGTCTCGGCCCACAGCTCCAGCGCTGGGATGGCTCCGAGAGGAAGCGCGCTGACGAGCATCCGGTCCACCGCCGGCCTGGACTCGACATCGGGAAGGACAGCGCTGACAGCGCTCGCCCACGAACCACCCACGACCGCACTGGACGACCGTGCATCATCACTGGGTACTGACATCTCCGTCGCTCCTTTCCTCCTGGCGTCTTCCGAGCACACGCTCGGCGTCTGTGTCGCCAGGGTCTGGAGCAACGATGTCGCGGTCAGGGCGTACCGTGTCCCATCCGCACCTGCTGGGCCCCATACTACCACCATCGGCACTACCAGCATCGGCGCGCGACCTCCGCGAGGTCGACACCCTTTACGGTCAAGTGCTTCCGATGTTCGGTGGGCGACGCCGGCCCCACGTGGGTTCAGCGGCGCCGGCCCGGGCGGGTACGGGGCTGGATCACGAGCGCGTCAGCGGCGATCTCCCGGTCGATCACCTGGCGTGCCACTTCGGAGAGCAGGAGGTTGTGATGGCGGGCATAGCCGCGCAGCAGCGCGAAGGCCTTGTCCATGTCGATCTTCGCTGCCTCGGCGACGACGCCCTTGGCCTGTTCGAGGACCACCCGGGTGGTGAACGCCACCTGGAGCTGTTCGGAGACCTCCTCGCGTCGGGCGATGAAGCGCTCGTGGAGGATGCCGATGGTCGCCACGTCGGCCATCGCCTGGGCGAGGGCCTGGTCGGTGTCGGCCAGGCCGGAGGTCTCGTTGGCGAACAGGTTGAGGGCGCCGAGGCGCTCGTCGCGAAGTCGCATCGGTACGGCGTAGGCAGACGCGAACCCGGCCTCCAGGGCCGCGGGAGCGAAGTGCGGCCAGCGCCCGGTGGCGCTGGCCAGGTGGTCCTCGGCAACGGCCTCGCCGCTGCGCCAGCAGTCGAGGCACGGGCCGTCTTCGTGCTGGACTTCGAGCAGCTCCACGAGATGCATGCGTTCGCTCGAAGAAGCCAGTGCCTGGAGCTGCCCGCGTGCGTCGACCAGCACCAGACCAGCCTCGGCTATGCCGAGCACCGCCACGCAGCGCTCGGCCAGGTGGTGGAGGAACTCGAGTGGGTCGTAGCCCTCGACCAGGGTGTCGGCCAGCTCGACGAAGGTACGCGCGATCAGGTCCTCTCGAGCCACGCCCTCCTCACCTCCTCGTCCTCGGCCCGGCACCGAGTCGTGTCAGCCGCCACCATTATCGTCCAGGCGCGCTTCGGCGCGCATCGGCGACCGAGGGGGTTGGCTCCGGTGGCGCCGGCACCCTCACCGCTCGAAGCGGAGCCGCCGTGCGACGACGTCGGCGGCCACATCCCCAGGCGGCCGGTCGGTCGCGTACGCCCGCGCCCGGATGGCG
>JAKARG010000370.1 GCA_021819345.1 Actinomycetes bacterium
CCGGGGCGGCGATCTACTACCGCTCGGTGCAGGCCCGCCCGGAGGACTGGCTCACCACCCGGGACTACCTGTGGCGGTGGGACACCGACTGGTTCTGGTGCTCCCGGGCCTTCGGGGTGCAGCGGCCGGCGGTTCGGCGGCTGGTCCCCCGGAGCCTGCTGCGCTCCGACACCTACTGGCGGATCATGTCCTTCGAACAGCGCTTCGGGGTGAAAGGCGCCCTCGAGCGCTTGGCCGGCCATCCGGAGCGGGAGGCCGTGGTGCAAGACGTGGAGGTGCCCGTCGAGGCGCTCGGGACCTTCCTCGACGGCCTGTCTCGCGAGGTGCCGATCACCCCGGTGTGGCTCTGCCCCCTCCGCCTGCGCGATCCCGCTCGGCGCTGGCCGCTCTACGACCTCGAGCCCGGGAAGCTATGGATCAACCTCGGGATCTGGTCGACCTGCCCGCTGCGCTCCGGGATGGACCGTGCCCACCACAACCGCTGGATCGAGCGAGAAGTAGATCTTCTCGGAGGGCGCAAGTCGCTCTACTCGACGGCGTTCTACGACGAGAAGCGTTTCTCGGAGCTCTACGGCGGTGCCGAGTACCGGGCTCTCCGGGAGACCTACGACCCCGGAGAGCGACTGGTAGACCTCTACCACAAGTGCGTCCTGCGCAACTGAACCCGCCCTCGCTGGCTCCTGCGCCGGCCCCGCACCAACCCCTACCGGCCATTCCCTGCCGCAACTGCCACCTCGGACCCTCTCGCCGACTACCCGGCTCCTTGCCCCGAACCGACCGCCCCACCCGGAGACATCGATGCCCGCTCCCATCTCCCCCGTCCTCGCCCGGGTCGTCGGACCGGGGCTCCCGCTCGCCTTCCGAGCCTGCGACGGCAGCTCCGTGGAGCCCCCCGGAGCGGTAGCCACCATCGAGGTGGTCGACCGCCGGGCGCTCAACCACCTGGCCACCGCTCCCGGCGAGCTGGGACTGGCCCGCGCCTACGTGTCGGGGGCCCTCGACCTCCACGGCGACGTCTTCGAGACCTTGATGCTGCTGTCTGGCGGCACCGTCGGTGCGCTCGGCTGGGCCGAGCGCCTGGAGGTCCTGCGGAGCCTCGGCCCGGGCGTCCTGCGTCCCGTCCCCCCACCCCCCGAGGAGGTCCGGCCAGGGCCGTGGTGGGGGCTCCGCCACTCGCTCGGCCGCGACTCGCGGGCGATCAGCCACCACTACGACGTGTCCAACCGCTTCTACGAGTGGCTGCTCGGGCCGACCATGGCCTACACCTGCGCCGTCTACCCCCACCCGGAGGCCTCGCTCGAGGAAGCCCAGACCGAGAAGGTCGACCTCGTCTGCCGCAAGCTCGGGCTCCGCCCCGGCCAGCGGCTGCTCGACGTGGGATGCGGGTGGGGGACCATGGTCCGCCACGCGGCCGAGCACTACGGGGTCTCGGTGGTCGGGGTGACCCTGTCCCGGGAGCAGGCCGAATGGGGCCAGAGGCGCCTGGTCGAGGCCGGCCTCGACGACCGGGCGGAGATCCGCCACCAGGACTACCGCAACGTCGCCGAGTCCGGCTTCGACGCGATCAGCAGCATCGGCCTCACCGAGCACATCGGCGCCCGCAACCTGGCCGGCTACGCCCGGTTCCTCACGTCCCGCCTGAGACCGCGGGGCCGACTGCTCAACCACTGCATCACCCGGCCGACCACCACCGGCCCGGTGGCGCACCGCCGGGGCTTCATCGAGCGCTACGTCTTCCCCGACGGGGAGCTGGAGGGGATCGGGACGATCGTGACAGCGCTACAAGACGCCGGCCTCGAGGTCCGCCACGAGGAGAACCTGCGGGAGCACTACGCCCGCACCTGTGCCGCCTGGGGGTCCAACCTGGAGGACCACTGGGACGAAGCGGTCGCCGAGGTGGGCGAGGGCCGGGCCCGGGTCTGGAGGCTCTACCTGGCCGGCTCCCGGCTCGGTTTCGTCCAGCGCCGGATCGAGCTGCACCAGGTGCTCGCCGTGCGCACCGACGCCGGCGAGGCCGGGATGCCCTTGCGGGCCGAGTTCGCCCGCCTCGCACAGCCGGCCGAGCTGGCCAACCCTCCAGCCCCCGCCGGGGCAGCCCGCGCCGCGCTGGCGGCCGAGGTCGACTAGAAACTGCCCGGCCCCGGTGGCCCGATCACGACCATGAGCCATCCCTCGCCCAGCCATGCCCGCAGCCACGGGCGCCGTCCCGCAAGCGACCGCTTCTCGCGCCGCTGGCCTCGAAGAGTCCTCGTCTCGGTCAACGTCGTGGTCGCCCTTGCCCTGATCGCCGGCGGCTCGGTCTTCGGTTACGCCCGCCTCACGCTGGCATCGATCCACACCCGCGGGGCCTCCGGCTTGTCGGCAGCCGGGTCCGGCCCGGGCTCCTACGGCGGGCTGTCGGCGGAGAACATCCTCCTCATCGGCAACCAGACCCGCTCCGAGCTGACGAGCCCGAAGCAGATCGCCGAGTTCGGCAACCCCAAGCTGCTCTCCGGCTCGCTGTCGGACGTGGTCATGATCCTCCACCTCGATCCCCGGGACCGGAGCGCGTCGCTGCTGTCGATCCCCCGTGACCTCTTCTCCCCCATGCCGGCGGGCAGCCCTGTCGGCCCGTGGGGCAAGATCGACGCGGCGCTGAACGACGGGGCCAACGGTGCGAACAACATGATCAAGGCGATCCACGAGGACTTCGGGATCGAGATCAACCACTACGTGGAGCTGAACTTCGACGGCTTCATGCAGACCGTCAACGCTCTGGGCGGGGTCTACATGGACTTCCCCGAGAGGCTCTACGACCCCTACTCCCTGCTCGGCATCTACCACACCGGCTGCCAGCTGATCCATGGCTTCCAGGCGCTGGCCCTGGTCCGGGCTCGCCACCTCCAGTACGACCCACCCGGAGTGAGCCCGGCCGACCCGGCAGCCTGGCCCCACGACCCCCTCTCCGACCTTTCGCGCATCGTCCGCGACCACGAGTTCTTGAAGGCGCTGCTCACCCGGGCGGAGCACGAGGGTCTGTCCAACCCGATCACCGCCGTGCGCTTCGTGCACGCCCTGATCAACCAGATCGTGATGGACCCGGGCCTGCGCTCCCAGTTGCTCGGCCTCGTCGGGCGCTTCGGTCACCTGGCATCGGCCTCGATCCCCACCCTCACCATCCCGGTGACCACCGCCGGGCCGCTCAACAGCTACACCTATGGCGGCGTCGGCTACGGCGACGTGGACTTCCCGGACCAGCCGGCCGACTGGAACGCCATCAAGAGCTGGGACGCAGGCGCCCTCGTCACCGCCCGTCCCGACCAGGTGGTCGTGCTCGACGGCACCGGCGGCGGCGTCGCCCCGGCCCAGGTCGTCACCTCGGCGCTCGGCCACGATGGGCTCCCCATGGGCACCCCGGGGCTGGCCACGGTCGAGGCCAGCACCACCGAGACCCTCGTCCAGTACCACCCCGGCCAGGAGGCCATGGGGCTCGACGTGCTGAAGGAACTCCACGGGGCGGTGATGCTCGACCCGGTCGCTGCCGTCCCGGCGGGTCGGGTGGTCGTCGACCTCGGGACCGCCGTCAGCGCCGTTGGCGAGCCGTCGGCCTCCCCCGCCTCGACCGCCGCGCCCTCCTCGTCGGCTCCGCCGACGACGACTGCTCCGGCCCCGAGCGGGGTCTACACCGGCCACGCCCACAACGACCTCACCCAGTTCGACCCCCGGCCCTGCAAGTCCTGAGCCCTGCAGGTCCTGAGCCCCGCCGGTCGCGTGCAGCCAGCAGCAGGCAAGGTGGCCCGCCACTTCGAGAGGTCGAGGCAGTGCAGAGCGATGCTCTGACCCGAGA
>JAKARG010000371.1 GCA_021819345.1 Actinomycetes bacterium
CTCCACGAGAGCGAGCGAGCACCGCAGCGGGAGTCGAGCCCGGCGCCGCCGTGGCTCGGGTCCCGACCACCCGAGCCCGACATCTCGGTCGCACCGCCCGAGATGGTCACGACCCGTCCGGCGAGACCGTGCGCCCGCTCCCTCTCGTGGGAGGCGAGCACCACTGTCCTCCCCCGGTCGACCGCGTCGCGGACGAGGGCGTCGAGCAGGTCTCGGTTGTCGGCGTCGAGCCCCGCGTGGGGCTCGTCGAGCAACCACAGCTCGGGATCGCGGGCCACGAGGGCGGCGACGGCCACCCGGCGACGCTGACCGGCGGACAGCGAGGCAACCCTCGTCCCCCGGAGACGGCCGCCGAGGCCGAGCAGGGTGATGGCCGGGTCCACTCCGCCCGGGTCCGCTCCTGCAGCCCGCACTGCGAAGCGGAGGTTGTCGGAGACGGTGAGATCGTCATAGAGAGCCGTGGAGTGGCCGAGCAGCCCGACGCGGCGCCTGACGGCGCGCGGGTCCACCGCGAGGTCGTGTCCGAGCACCCACGCCTCGCCGGCTACCACTCGGAGCAGCCCGGCGCACGCGCGCAGGATGCTCGTCTTGCCCGCACCGTTGGCGCCCTGCAACAAGACGACCTCCGAACGGTGGACGTCGAGGTCGACACCGGCAAGCACGGGAAACCGGCCCACCAGGGCGACAGCCGATCGGAAGCGGATCACCGGTTCCATGACGATGGCTGCGACGCTAGCCATTCGGGGCGACACATGACCATCCGGGGACGACCGCGCGCTCCCGGGCACGAGCGCGCGAGGGGCTCAGGAAGGCCCGAGGAAGCGGTTGAGGGCGCCGAGCACCGCTCGGGCGCAGGACTCGGCGAGGGACCGCCCATCGGCAACGCCCCGGCGCAGCTCCCCGCTGCGGAGGTGCTCTAGCACCACCAGGGTGCCGCCGCCCATCTCCTCGGGAAGGTCCTCCGCGACCCGCACCCCCCAGGGCGCGAGGAAACCGAGCAACGAGAGCCCCGAGAGCACAGCTCGGGCCACCGCCGGGCCGTCCCCACCGTCGGGGGTCACCGCCACCATCCGGTCGTTGTGCCTCAGGTGGACCTCGACGCTCGAGGAGCCCGGGGCAGGGCCCGACACCGACACCCGTACCCGACCACCCGGTCGGGGATCGTCGCCGTTGTCGAGCAGCTCGACCACGGCTGGAAGCTCGCTCAGACAGAGCGCAAGGCGGCTGATCTCCGAACGGACCGAGGCGACGTCGACCCCTGGGAGGACCGCGGCCTCGACCAGGAGCCGGTCGTCGAGCCGGGCGATCCCGACGAAGCTGACCCCGTCGAGCTGCCGGACCTCGAGCTCCAGCTGGTCGAGGCCACCTTCTCCGGTGGGCAGGGAAGGGTCGGGAAGAGTGCTCACGATCCGGCCTTGTCGAGGTAGAGGCGCTCGTCGGCGATCTCCTGCAGCCGCAGCGGGTCGTCGGCATCTGCCGGGAAGCATGCGATGCCGACGGAGAAGCCGACCGAGGTCTCGGGCAGCGCTTCGGCGAGGCGCGGCCGGAGGCGCTCCACGAGAGGACCGAGGACCCCGGGTGAGGCGGCGTTGGCGATGAGGAGCGCGAACTCGTCGCCCCCGATCCGAGCGGCGACGTCACCGCGACGCAGCAGCCCCCGCATCTCGGCGCCGATGACCCGGAGGGCCGCGTCGCCGCTAGCGTGGCCGTAGAGGTCGTTCACCTGTTTGAAATCGTCGAGATCGACCATCACGAGCGCAAAGGGCCACCCGTAGCGTCTGCCCCGGGCGACCGCCTCGGCGAGGGCGAGCTCGTAGCTGCGCCGGTTGAGCAGTCCCGTTAGAGGATCGTGGCCCGCATCGTGGCCGAGCAGGTCCAGCTGCAGCGCTGCGGCGACGAGGTCACCGAGGTAGGTGGCCAACGCGTCGCCGAGCGCTCCTGGTGGCGTGGTGTAGAGACCTGGGGGTGCCTCGAGCAGCGTCTTGACCCCGCTGGCAGCCGAAGGGACCACCGTCCCGCCGAGGGGGCGACGACCCAGACGGAACACCTGGCGACCCAGAGCCGTGCCGTCGACGACGAGGACTGCGTCGTCGAGCCCGAACTGCGAGGCCACGACGTCGAGCGCCTCGTAGACGAAAGCGACGCCGCTGTGCGCCCGCCGAAGCCTCCCGGGTAGCGAGAGCAACGGGGCCGGGAGCGCCTCGAACGCCGGAGGGTCGTCGCTCAACGCCGACCCCCCGGCCTGCGCTCCCCTCCTCGGCACCCGCCGCAAGAGCGAGCAGCCGCAGCCCTCCCTCGGACGCGCCGTCCAGCCGACCCGGGAGTCCGACGCTTGGCTGGGTGGTTCACGGGCTCGGCCTCCGGCGGGCGTGGACGCAGGTAGCGGCCCGGACGCCGCCGGCGCCTGCTCCGCGGGACCGCAGCGTAGCGGCGGAGCAGTGACCCGAGCCCGACCGACGAAGGCTCCCGGTGGCCTGACTTCCGGCTTTGCCGGACCTACTGCTCTCGGCGTAGGAGGCACCGCCGGGCGCGGTCGAGAGGCCCGCCTGCGACTGTGCGGGCCGCTATCGTCGGAGCGGAGCCGATGTGAGCACGCCCGAGATCGAGCACGCCGATCCGGCCTCGACCGAGGGCCGCAGGCGCCTGCCGGCGGCCAGCCGGCGCCGGCAGCTGCTGGCGGTTGCGCTCGACCGCTTCGCTGCCGCCGGCTTCCACGCGACGTCGATGGAGGGGATCGCCGAGGCGGCGGGGGTCACCAAGCCCGTCCTCTACCAGCACTTCTCCTCCAAGGCGGAGTTGTTCAGGGAGCTGATCGCCTCGGTCGGCGAGGACCTGCTCCAGGCGGTCAGCACCGCTGCGAGCGCCGAGGAGGACCCCTACCGGCGCGTGCTCGCCGGCTTCGAGGCCTACTTTCGCTTCGTCGGCCAGGAACCCGCCGCCTTCACCCTGCTCTTCGACAGTGGGGCCCGGCAGGCTCCGCAGTTCGCCGAGGCGGTGCGATCGGTCGAGCATCGCATTGCCTGGACCATCGGAGACCTGATCGAGGTGGACATCGAGCCAGCTCACCGGAGCCTGCTGGCCTTCGGGATCGTGGGCCTCGCCGAGACCACCAGCCGGAGGTGGCTGGAGAGCTGCCGAGCCCCCGGGGAGGCGAACCGAGGTGCGCGGGCGACCGAAGGGGAGCCCATGGCCCACTGGTTGGCAGACCTCGTCTGGGCGGGGCTCCGTGCTCTGCCTGCGAGAGCCCCGACGCCGTGACGGGTCCTCGCGGCGGTGGTCGCCGACGGTCCGCCCCGAGGCGCACGCGGCCCCGTCGGATCGCCTCAGAGCTTGGCGAGCACCGCATCCGCGGTGCTCACGTCGAGCCCCGTTCCCACCTCGACGGCGAGGTCACGGACCACACCGTCCTCGAGGATCATGGCGAATCGCTGGCAGCGCAGCCCCAGCCCGCCGCCGGCCAGGTCGAGCTCCAAACCGAGCGCCCGGGTCAGCTCGGCAGAGCCGTCGGCGACGAGGACCACGGCGTCACCCACTTCTCGGGCCTCGCCCCAGGCGCCCATCACGAACGCGTCATTGACCGCCATGCAGGCGATCGTGTCGACCCCCTTGGCCCGCAGGTCCTCGGCGCGCAGCACGAACCCTGGCAGGTGGTAGTCCGAGCAGGTGGGGGTGAAGGCGCCCGGCACGCCGAACAGCACCGCCTTGCCGGCACCGAGCAGGTCGGTGGTCCTGGCACGCTGCGGACCAGAAGGACCGGGCACCTGGACCTCCACATCGGGGATTCGCTCAC
>JAKARG010000372.1 GCA_021819345.1 Actinomycetes bacterium
CGGGACGACCTGAGCGACTGCATCGGCTGCGGCTGCCTCTCGCTGCGCAGCTGCGCGCTGTCCAATCCGCACGACGACGCTTCCGCCCTCGGCCCTGGACCGGGCTACCTGCTCGCCGGCCGGCCCCGGCCGCCCCGGCCCTAGCCCCCCCGCCCGACCCGGAGCCATGCCTGTGGTCCCGAGCACCGCTGTGCACTTCCCTCACGGCCCCGACGCGCGGACCAGGGACACTGCTTCAGCGGCGGCCTGCGCCCTGCGCCGGCGGCCTGCGCCGGCGGCCCGCGCCTGCGCCCGGTTGCTCTTGGCGCGGTGGCTCCGACCGGTGCGGTAGCGGGGTGCAGGTGGGTCCAAGCGGGGCTCTCGTGCCCTCAGGAGCGCGTACTGGGTGAACCGGGCGCGTTCTGTCGACCTCGGCGCGCAAGCGGGGCAAGAACCCCGCGATACAGCACCAAGGTCCGGGTTCCGCGCCCGGTTCCCCGAGATCGAGGGGCGCAAGTGTCGAGGGGCGGATGGGGCGCAAGTGTCGAGGGGCGCAGCGGCGTCGACGACAGCCGACGCGCCGGGTCACGGCTGGCCCCAACCCGCCCTCTGCCCCGCTGCCTCCAGAGACATCACCCTGGCGTCGTCGTCCTCCCGGTCGCCGGACAGCCCGAGGACAGCCCGAGGACAGCCCGAGGCCAGCCCGAGGACAACCCCTACCCCTAGCGCAGGCGCTCCAGCCCGGCCTCGTGCTCGGCCACCGCCCTCCAACCCCGTGCCATCGCCGGCGCATCGAAGGCGACGACCAGCTCCCCGTCGGCGCCGAGCAGGATCGCCCCGCCCGAGCCGCCCCAGCGGGCGACTGCGCCGAACGCCGCTCGGACGGCCTCGGGGAGGGGGGTGCCGGCGTCGAGTGCGAAGTCCACCCGGTGGGCGAAGCCGGCCCGGACGAACGCCTCCCCCTCCCCGGTGGCCGAGATGGCCACCCGGCCCTGGTCCGCCCAGGTACCGGAACCGATGATCGGGCTGTCGCCGACCCGTCCCGGGGCCTGGCCGGAGCGGCCGCCGGTAGAGGTTGCTGCGGCGAGGTTGCCGGTGGCGTCGAGAGCAACCGCGCCTACGGTGCCGGCGCTCGATGAGCTCGGTCCCGGCACTGAGCTCGGTCCCGGCACGGCTGCCGGTCCCGGCACGGCTGTCGGTCCCGGCGCTGGCCGGTGGACGAGCGACCCGGGGTCCCTACGGGCGAGCCCGCTGTCCTCGGCGAAGCGGTCGGCCCCCTCGCCGGCGAGCAGCAGGGCATCGCCGGCGAGGGCGACCGCCCGGGCGGCAAGGACCGGGTTGGCCGGCCAGGTCATCGCGCAACCCCCGCCCGAGACCTCCCGGCCGCCGGGTAGGACCCCCATGACCGCAGCGTCGGTCTCGATCGTGCCGGCGGTGGTCGGTACGGCCCCGCGGCCGGCGTTGAACACCCCGCTGTCCTCCATCGAGGCCACTGCGGCGACCGCTGCGTCGAGCGCCCCCCCGCCGCCGGCGAGCAACGCCCAGCCGGCGTCGAGGGCTGCGGTCAGGCCTCGGGCGACGACTTCGGAGGCGGCGTGGCCGGCGCCGGCGCCGCCGTGGACTGCGAGCACGGGAGGAGAAAGGCGCCGAACGAGGAGGCGTAGCTCGTGCGGGCGAGGGGAGCCTGAGGTGGGCACGGCCGGCACCCTAGCCAGGCGTTGCGATCGCGACGGCATCCACCCACCGGTCGAGGCAGCGGCCCCTTGGGCGCTTGCCGTCGCCTGTCGAGCCGAGCATCGGCATCCCGGCCGGCTGGTGGGCGGGCCGTGCGAAGGCCCTTTCACGCCGCGTCGGTCGTGGACCGCTACGCCACGCTGGACGCCACGATCGCCGGCGTGCGCTTCGGACGCAGCGAGCTGGTCAGGGTGTCAGTTGCCGGGGCGAACCGTGACCCGGCGGTCTTCGCCGACCCGGAGCGCTTCGACCTGCGCCGGGCCAACCTGCAGGCCCAGCCGCAAGCCCGTCTCGCTGCCGGGCCAAGCTGGGGGACCAGCCGCAAGCCCGTCTCGCTGCCGGGCCAACCTGCAGGCCCAGCCGCAAGCCCGTCTCGCTGCCGGGCCAACCTGCAGGCCCAGCCGCAAGCCCGTCTCGCTGCCGGTGACTTGGTGAGGGCGGCCCGTCTCCCTGCCGAGCGCCTGGTGACGGCGGGCCGGTCCCGACGAGCACCCGAGGCGTAGTGTCGGTGGCGTGTCGGTCGAGATAGGTGGGGTCACGGACAGGCAGCTGCGAGCAGTCACCGGGAGCCGGGAGCGCGCCCGCCCCGGCCAGGCAGCCGCCCGGCACCCGGAGCGCGGATGAGCCCGCAACCGCCTGGCGGAGATGGGCTCGGCGCCCTCCTCGACGTGATGGGTGGAGGCGAGCTGCCGATGGTCGACCTGGTCCGGCGCACGCCGGGCCGCCCGGCGCTCGCCGATGTCGAAGGGGCCACGCGAACCGAGATCCGCCGGTTGCTCTCGGGCCTGCCGGCCGCTCGGGGGCCGATAGCGGTCGGGGTCGGAAGCCGGGGCATCGCCGGGATCGCTGAGATCGTCGCGGCCGTGCTCGACGAGCTGCGCCAAGCCGGCTTCGACCCATTCGTCGTGCCGGCGATGGGCAGCCATGGCGGGGCGAGCGCCGATGGTCAGGTGGAGCTGCTCGCCGGCTACGGCATCACCGAGGCCGCCCTCGGGGTGCCGGTCCGAGCGACGATGGACACCGTGGTGATCGGGGAGGTCGAGGGGGTGGCAGTCCACGTCGACCGCAACGTCGCCGAGGCCGGTCGTGCTCTGCTCGTCTGCCGGGTCAAGCCGCACACCGACTTCCAGGGGCGGATCGAGAGTGGGCCGACCAAGATGGCGGCGATCGGCCTCGGCAAGCAGCGCGGCGCCCAGGGGATCCACGCCCTCGGCG
Source organism: Actinomycetes bacterium (assembly GCA_021819345.1). Lineage (GTDB taxonomy): Bacteria > Actinomycetota > Acidimicrobiia > Acidimicrobiales > Palsa-688 > JAKAQB01. Next base: position 2,929 of record JAKARG010000372.1, read on the forward strand.
TGCGAGGCTTGCGCGACGTGATGCCGCTAGTCGGTCGGGCGGTCGTAGAGCGTTACGTGCTCGGCGCGCTTGCGGTCGTGGAGAACGACCTCGACGAGACCGCGTCGGTGACTGCCCTCGGCGCCGCGGAGATCGGCGGACCGGCGGAGGTCGCCCTGCTGGCGGAGGCCCGCGAGGGTCTCCCCCGGATCCCCTTCGACGGGCTCGACGTGCTCGTGGTGGAGCGCATGGGCAAGGACCTGAGCGGCTCGGGAATGGACCCCAACGTGATCGGCCGGTGGATGATGGCCGGCATGGTCGAGCCGAGCCCGGCACCGCCGCGCTGTGTGAGCGTGCTCGACCTGACCGAGGCCTCCCACGGCAACGCGGCCGGTGTCGGGTTGGCCGACTTCACCACCCGGCGCCTGGCCGAGCGGATCGACTGGACCACCACCACCGCCAACGTCCTCACCGCAGGCTGGGGGTCGCTCCAGCGGGGCCGGCTGCCGATGGTCCTCGAGTCCGACCGTGACGCGATCCGCGCAGCGATCGTCGCGAGCGGCCACGCCCACGGGGGCCCGGTGCGCCTGGCGTGGATCGCCGATACCCTCCACACCGCCACCGTCGGCATCAGCCAGGCACTCTGGGAAGAGGCGAGGGCACGCGAGGACCTGGTGCTCGCCGGGTCGCCCTTTGCCCTGCCCTTCGATCCCGACGGCAACCTCACCCCGCTCGCCCGGACCAGGTAGCTGCCAGGTAGCCGCCGGCACCCGGCACCCGGCCGCCGGCCGCCGAGCAGCCACCCTCGGGGCAGGAGTGGCCCCTGTTAGTGTTGGGGCTGCTGTGACCACGAGCCAGACCCGGCGCAGCGCCGGCACCA
>JAKARG010000373.1 GCA_021819345.1 Actinomycetes bacterium
CCAGCGGACGAAAACAAGTATGGGCCAATCACCGTAATCCCGTCCAACAACCCTTGACGATACCTACAATCACTTCTAGCGATGGATCTCAAGCAACTCCGAGCCCTGGTTGGCGTGGCCGAAAACGGCAGTTTCTCTGCGGCCGCGGACGCCCTACATACGGTGCAGTCCAACGTCTCGGCCCACATTGCACGCCTGGAGGCGGAACTGGGCGTCACCCTGATTGATCGCCATAGCGGCCGGCTCACCGAAGAGGGTGAACTCGTTGCCCACCGGGCCAGGCGGATACAACAGGAACTTGACTCGGTAGCAATAGACCTGGCGGCGCTCTCGGGCAGAGTCACGGGTACGGCACGCATCGGGATGATCGGGACGACGGCCCGTTGGCTGTTGCCACAACTTTTGCAGCTGGGGGCCAAGCGCCACCCGTTCCTGCGCCTGGAGGTGATGGAGGGGACCTCTACCGCCCTTGATACTCCCCTGCTCTCCGGCAGGCTCGACATTGCGGTCGGCACACCCTCCGGCATCCACTCCGACATCGACTTCGAGCCCCTCTTCGAAGAGGATCTGGTGGCCGTAGTTTCCAGCGATGACCCCCTTGCCGCAAAGGACGAGGTCAGCCTCGTCGAGCTCTCACAGAGGCCCATGCTCCTGCCACTACCTGGCACTGCATTCCGCTCCGAGGTGGATGCGGCGGCAGAGCAGGCTGGCGTGAGGCTCAAGGTGACCGCAGAGATAGACGGCACCCGGCTCTTGGCATCTTTGACCTTCGACGGGCACGGTCCCGCCATCCTGCCCGCCACCGCTGTGGCTCAGTACATGAGGGACACCTGGCGCCTCATTCGCATCCCAGAACTGCCGAGAAGGACGGTGGGCCTTGCCAGGCGAACCAAGACCCTTCTCTCGGTACCCGGACGGGCAGTGGTCGAGATGCTGTATGTCCTCACCCGTCCAGGTGCCGACCTCCCCACGGGCCTGCACTCCCTGGGTCCCGCCCCAAAGAAGCGGGAGGAGGTCCCCAGGACCAAACGACCAGCGTAGGGAGCTACTGCCAAACGCCTTAGGCCGGAACGGCTCTCTCCCCTGCTAGTGTGGGCGCCCAGGGGCCGTTGGCGCAGGTGGTAGCGCACTTGCATGACGCGCAAGTGGTCGGGGGTTCGAGTCCCTCACGGCCCACCGTAGGTGTCATAGCGGACCATCGGAATCTGGTGGGGTCTGCCTGCTCACCGGACGACGATGGATCCCAGCACGCGCCAGTTGGGCTTGCCGGCATAGAGCAGGGCGCGGATGCGGTAGTTCTGGAAGTTGCGGAAGCCGAAACCGATCCGCTTGATTCGCTTGATCAAGTTGTTGAGCGCTTCGGTTGGGCCGTTCGAGACCCGGGCCAGGTGGAAGTTGACGATCTTGGCGAACCAGTGCTTGATGGTGCGCCCGAGGCGGCGGATCTCAGGTGGCATGGCCTTCTTGGTGCAGTGCTCTTCGAGTTCGAGCAGCATCGCCTCGGCCTCGTCGGGATCAGTGGTGCGATAGAAGTCGCGGAGGCGCTCCTTGACGCGATAGGCGATCGCCACCTCGGCCCCGGGGTCGCCGAGCGCGAGAAGTGACGCCAGGCGCTCGGTCGCCTCGTCGCTCAGCTTCTCCTCGCCCATGAGGAGCAGGCGCCGGGCCCGGTAGAGCGGGTCGTCGCGTCGGCCCCGGTGGCCGAGTTGTTCGACCTGGACTCTCCGGCGAATGGCGTCGAGGCAGCGATTGGCGAGCGAGATGACGTGGAAGGGATCGACCACCTGGGCCGCCTGCGGCAAGACGACGTTGTAGACGGCGGCATAGGTGGCCGACATGTCGAGGGCTCCGTATTCGATGCGCTCCTTCCAGGCCTTGGGCTGTTTGTCCAGCCAGGCGGCCACGTCCACGTAGTTGCGGCTGGGCAAGATGTCGATGATCGAGTGGTGCTCGACGTCGGCCACCGTGGTGGCGTAGTCGGTCCGCTGTCCCGCCAGATGCACGAAAGAGGTCTCGTCGAGCCCGATGGCCGAGGTCTGGTTCAGCCGTTTGCGGTCCGCCTCGAGGAGTGCTTCGCCATAGGTAGTCACGGCGTCATTGACCGTGTGCCAGTCACAGGCCAGTTCGGCCGCCACCTCTTTGACTGTTCGCCCGTCGCCGATCTGGCGCGTCGCCCACTTGGCCGCCCGGGTCGTGAGCAAGCAGTTCTTGGCCGCGATGCGGTGGTCGGAGAGCACCCAGCTGCGCTTGGGACAGCGCCGGTTCGCACAGCGCATCCGATGCTTCTTCCAGCACAGTCGCATGGGCGAGCCATACACCGGCAGGTCGATATAGCGCACGAGAGGACGATCCTTGACCTGGGCCAATACGCCGCAAGTCGGACAGCGGACCTCTCCGATCCGCTGCTCGACGGCGAGCTCGACGTCGGGACCTCGGCGTTCGAGGTGCAGAACGGTGACGTCTTTGAGGCCCACCAGAGCGGCCAGGATCTGGATAGGGTCAGTGATGACGTAGGTGCTTCGGTTTTGTTGGGTCACACCTCAAGCTTGAAGCACCTTCGTCGCGTCAGAAGTGATCCTCGTCAGGGCGCGACCCCACCAGAATCCGATGAGCCGTCATAGCGCGAAACCCCCTTTCGTCGGAGGGGGTTTCGTCGTTTCCGTCCGGGTTGTTGGGGGTCGAGGTCAGGTAGTCCGCCTCGGATGTAGAAGCAAGGCTGAACGCTGTCGCGTTCTTCGACGACGAGCTCTTTGACGAAGGCGTGGGCGATGGCTTTGCGGCGTACTTCGCTGCCGTTTTTGATCTCGTCTTGGAGTTCTTGCCGGAGGGCTTCGATGTCGGCGGCGGTGGGTGGGGTGAGGTCGGCTTCTTCGACGGCTTCGGACAGCTCTTCGTGTCGGGCTTGGAGGGCGCGGGCCTTGTGGCCGAGGTCGCGGACGCGGGCGCCGAACATGTCTTCGGTGATGGTGCCGGCTTCAAAGGCGTGCATGTAGCGGTCGATGGCGACTTCGGTCTTTTTCAGTTGGGCTTTGGTGGCGGCGAGTTCGTCGTGGTGGAGTTGGGCGGCGTCGGCGGTGGCCCGGGTTCTGGCGGCGATGGCTCGGGCGAGCAGGGCGGGGTCGGCGTAGACGGCGAGGAGGGCGGCGAAGACGGCTTGTTCGAGGACGTCGGCGCGGATGCGTTCGCCGGTGCAGCCGTCTTTGCCGTAGCGCTGGCGGGTCCAGCAGGTGTAGTAGCGGTAGCGGTGGCCTTTGCCGCGCGCTGCGGCGCCGACGTAGTTGCGGTGGCAGCGTCCGCATCGCACGAGCCCGGTGAGGAGGTAGTCGGGGTGCTTGTCGGTGAAGCGGCGGTCGTAGCTCTCGCCGCGCTCGGCGAGGAGGGCTTGGGCTTTGTCGAACAGGGCGGGGTCGATGAGGGCGTCGTCGGGTCGGTGGATCACGTCGCGGAAGGAGATCTCGCCGAGGTACCCGCGGTTGCGGAGGATGCCGAGGACGACCTTGGCCGAGAAGCGCCGTCCGGTGCGGGTGCGGTGCCCGTCGTTGTTGAGTTCGGTGGCGATGGTGAGGGCGCCCGCTCGTTCGTTGCCGTAACGGGTGAAGATACGTTCGACGATGGGGAACTCGCTCGGCTCGATGGCGAGGTGGTGGTCGTCGTCGAGGCGTAGTCCGTAGGGGATGGTGCCGCCTGGCCAGCCGCCGCGGGCGGCTTTTCGTTCCATGCCGGCGACGACCCGGTCGATGATGGTGGCCCGTTCGAACTCGGCGAAGACCCCGAGGAGTTGGACGAG
>JAKARG010000374.1 GCA_021819345.1 Actinomycetes bacterium
CCGATCTGTGAGGATCAACGGGATTGGGCGGGGCCCGCGGCCGGCCTTGTGCATGAAGTGCACCGGGACGCCGGCGACGCTCACCTGGTAGTGCTCGTAGACGTTGATCGCGGCCTCGGCCTCGCGCCAGTCATAGTCGTCGCGCCAGTAGGCGACCAGCTCATGGAGATAGCTCGCTGGAACTCCGTAGGACCAGTCCTCGTTCCCCTCGTCGAGCGGCGGACGAGTCAGCCTGAGACGGGCGCGCAGGTCGTCGAGGACCTCGTCGGGCACGTGGATCGGCGTGGGTTCCAGGGTGAATCGGGTCACGCCGTTCTCCTCGGCACTTGGGAACCGCTCGATCTCGGCTCAGCCGATGCGTCGTGGGCGAGGGCGACCAGCCGAGACAACACCTCCTGGGTGTCCGCGAGCACGGCCCGGTCCCGGTCGTCCAGCCTGTCGGTCAGCTGCGCCAGCATCGTCACTCGTTCGGCGTGGCGGGAGCTGACAACGATCTCGCCTGCTGAGGTCAGCGAGAGCAGCACTGCTCGGCCATCGCTCGGGTCAGGCTTGCGTGACACCAGCCCCTGCGCTTCCAGCTTCGCGACGAGGCTGGTCAGTGCCGGCTGCTTGATCTGCTCGGTAGCCAACAGGTCGGTGAGGCGCATCGGCCCACCTCGCGAGAGGCTGTGGAGCACCGACAGGATCGAGAAGCTCAACCTCTGCACCGACGCAAGCCGGATGAAGACTGTATTGAAGTCCTCGATCACCGTCGCCAGGCGCTCAACATCGAGCGCTTGGCCTCGGGACATGGGTGCCACTCGCGAACTATATCAATAATCGATAGACCTGGCTGCTGCGTGGCCAGTCGCAGGATCTCTCTACAGCACGGGGCGAGGAGAGCAGTGATCGGAAGCCGAAGCGCCGGGGTGGACGGCTGCGTGCTCGGCTCGTCAGATGCTCCAGAAGCCGGGGGCCGAGCCGAAGAAAGAGGCGGTGCAGGCGATCACCAGGCGGCCGGCACGGATCCTTCCGAAGGTGAGGTTCGGCCCCTGGCATCTACGGAAGCACAGGTAGTACCATAAGTATTACAGTCGCCGTCGTTGCCGAGCGTTCAGGTCACAGCGAGGGGTTCACTGGAGGAACGTCCTGTTCAACGGGCCGGATGGTATATTCGGCACGGACAGGCTCGACCGTCTGCCGCACTTCAACCCGGACCGTGACGCCCCACCGCTCGACCCCGCCGTCGACGAGCTGCGCTCGGCCGTGCACCGGGCCGACGCCCTCCTCTTCTCCACCCCCGAGTACGCCGGTGCGCTGCCGGGCTCCTTCAAGAACCTGCTCGACTGGCTGATCGGCGACGACCACCCTCGCTCCCTCTACGAGAAGCCGGTCGCCTGGATCAACGCCTCGGCCGGCACCGGCGCGGTCAACGCCCACGCGTCGCTGCGGACGGTGCTGGCCTACGCCCACGCCACGGTCGTCGACGCGGCCTGCGCCGCCGTCCCCGTCCCCCGGGGCGCCGTGGCCGGCGGCCGCGTGACCGATGCCGGCCTGCGCGCCGACATCGCCACCGCGCTGGCCACCCTCGCGTCGCTGGCAGTTGCACACTGAGGGCACCACCGGAGGTGGCAGCATCCTGGTGCAGGCCGGACGGCCTGCACGATGCAGATCCCCGAGGTGGCCCGTGATCACGACGCTCGCCAGCGACGGAACCGAGATCCGCGCCTACGACCAGGGCACGGGTCCGGTCATCCTGGTCGTCCACCCCGGCCTCGACGACGGCAGGTCATGGGCCAGGGTGGCCTCGACCCTCTCGAAACGGTTCCGGGTCGTGCGCGTCGTGCGCCGCCACTACCGGCTGGACGTCCCCTTCACCGCCTACTCGATCGACCGGGAGGTCAGCGACGTCGTGACGCTGGCAGCGCACGTCGGCGGGCCGATGGTGCTGGTCGGTCACTCGTCGGGAGGTGTCGTCGCCCTCGAGGCTCTGGTGGCGGCGCCGGCGATGTTCGCCGGTGCCTTGCTCTTCGAACCTCCGCTCGGCGCCGGCGCGCACCACCCGGGACCCGACCGTGGGCTCCGGCAGGCCCGGATGGCGGCTGCCGCCGGCAAGCCCGGCAAAGCGCTCCAGATCTTCACGCGCGACGTCGTGGGGATGCCGGCGTACGCCGCGTGGCTCACCCGCCCGGCGGTCGCCGCACTCCCGAAGATGCGCCGCCTCGCTCTGCGCCAGCTCTACGACCTCGACGGCGTCGAGAGGCCCACCTCCCGCTACGCACGGATTGCGGTGCCCACGGTCCTCCTCGGCGGCGCCCGCAGTCCGGCACACCTGGGTGCGTCCCTCGGGGCCCTCGCCAACGTCATGCCCAACGCCACGAAGGTGGTCCTTCCCCGGCGAGATCACACGGCGCACCTCCGAGCTCCGGGCGATGTCGCAGCGGTCATCGAGCGTCTGGCCGACCGCGTCCTGGGGTCGCCCCCGGACGACTGACCGGTACGAGGGCCGGGCAGCGTGGTGGCCCGGCGGCCGGCGTGTCCCGCCCGCCGGTCGCCTCGGCGTCGGACCCTCAGCGGTCGGGGACGGGGTCGAGCATCCGGTGCGGCTGGCGCAGGGCGCGAGCCACGGGATCGTCGCGACCGGTCCGTCGGAGCGGCACGGCGAGGACGTCATGGGGGCCGGGGGCGACCTTGCAGCGCGGACAGCTCCCGCCGTCATCGAGCGGCGTGCCGCAGGCGGCGTGCTGGAACACCCGGCAGCTGGCCTCGCGGTACCGTCGCCCCACACCATGAGCGCGTGCACTGCGGGCCAGACGTCCGTGCCCGCCTCGGTCAGCTGGTAGAGGTGGCGGCCGCGGTGCTCGGGGTCCGCGAGCCGATCGAGGACGCCGTCGTCGACCAGCGCGTTCAGGCGGGCCGACAGGATCGCCTTGGGGATGTCGAGGTGGTGTGGGTGCCGAGAACCCCGTCCGCCCAGCTCAGGCTACCATCCGCTACTCGTGGCTGAGGCGGCCCAGCTGGCCTCTTCTTCGTATCCCGGTATCCCGGCCAAGTCGACGTCGTCAATGGCGGGAGTTGTCGCGTCGGCTTCAGCGGGCGGTCGCTGGCTGAGGGACCGGTGGGCCCGGTGACCGGACTGAACCGCCCGAGGCGAGGTGCCCCTGCCTGACCGCCCCGTGGCACTGGGCGAAGTGGAGCAAGGAGCTGCGGCGAGCCCGCCAGGGCACTTTCTCGTAGTACACTTATCCCGTGTGGAGATCCACGGGTCAGCTCGGCGCCACGGCGTCGTTGACGAGGACATCGAGCACGCGCTGTCCCACTCGGTCACCTGGGTTGAGCTGGGGGATGATCCTCCGCGCTACCTGCTTGCCGGACCCGACCGCGCTGGGAATCTGCTCGAGCTGGTCGTCTTGGTCATCGGAGGAGACGAGCTGGTGATCCACGCGATGGAACTTCGGCGCTCGACCGCCCATGAGCTCTTCGGAGGCGAGTGATGACCAGTCAGCACACTTACGGACACACCAAGAGCGGCGAGCCGATCACCGACGAGACGATCGAGCGGTTCGCCGAGGAGGCCGAGCGTGGCTACGAGCTTGGTCAGCTGAAGGGACGTCGCCGGGGACCTGGCCGCCCACCCCTCGGTGACGCGACCAAGTCGGTGGAGTCGGTGCGCCTAGAACCCGACCTTCGCGAGGAGGTCGCTCGACGGGCACGGACCGAGGGCGTCACGGTCTCCGAGCTCATCCGCAGGGCGCTTCGCCAATACCTGGAGAGCGCGTAGCGGCTGAAGGGCCGCGTTTCTC
>JAKARG010000375.1 GCA_021819345.1 Actinomycetes bacterium
GCCCCCGTGGATCGGCACCCCCGAGCCGAAGACGTAGACGAACAACAAGGTGAACAGCACCGGCTGGATGGTGACATCCGAGAGCTGGGAGGGCTCTCGACGGATGTGGACCGCGTTGCGCCGGACCGTCTGGGGCTCGCGAAGGTGGTCGAGCGGGTGTGGGCCGGGATCAACCCCGAGCAGGCACCGAGTGAGGACGAGGTCGCCCGGATCGCCACCGAGGAGCTGTCCGCCGTGCGCTTGGAGCGAGCCGCCCGCCGGGCGGGCTGAACCCTGCCGGAGCCGAAGCGCCCGTAAGCCGATGCTCCCTCGGGCGGGCGGACAGCGTCACCGGAGTCGGTACATGTCTCTACGGTGCTCGATGCCCACGACGACCACCTCGGCCGGCTCGTCGTGGATGCGGTAGAGGACCCGGTAGGTCCCACGACGCGCCGACCACAGCCCTGACAGCTCCTCGCGCAGGTGCTTGCCGACTCGGCGGGGTTGCTCGACGAGCGCGGTCGTGAGGAAGTCGATCACCGCTGCAGCGACCGCCTCGATCGGCACTTCGAGGTCGTCGTGCTCGCCAGCAACCTGGTCAACCACCCCGACGCCACCGCCCGCCGACGCCTCCTCGAGGTGGCCGGCGCCCACCTCGCTCCGTCGGGGGAGCTTCTCATCGAGTGGGAGCCGCCCGCATGGTTCGGGCCGTGGACGCCGGGCGTGATCGTGATGGGAGCGATCGGCGACATCGCCACGGAGCTCACCGTCCACGCCCGCCACGGCAACCTCATGGCGGCCACGGTCACCTACGTGCGGGACGAGCGGCGCTGGTCCCAGCACTTCACGACCCGACGACTGACCGTCGACGACCTCGGCCAGGCTCTGGCCGAGGTCGGACTCCGCCTCCAAGGACTGTTCGGGCCCGGCGAGACCTGGGTGGCAGCGGTCCCGGACGGCTGACGTGCAACGACAACCGCTGCCCGGCGGGACGGCCGAGCGAGCCGGCCGAGCGAGCCGGCCGAGGGCGCGACGACGGGGGGCGGCCGGAGGGCCGCCGACCCGGGCGATCAGCGGGTCCACGTCCCTTGGCCGACCCGGGCCGGTGCCCGGCGTCGCCGCTCGGCTGCTCCCGTGCCCCGAGGCGCCTCGAGGGTCTCTTGGGCCCTCGGTCCTGCTCTGGATCCCGGTTCTTCACGGGCCTCGGCAGGGTGGCCACTTCGAACAAGTGCCATCGGGGGCTCGAGACCGTGAGCGGCATCGCAACCGAATGATCCCTGGCGACCGGGGACCGGGTCTCTGGGATTGCTCGGGGCGACGACCTACGGCCGGCCTCGGCGCCTCGTTGTTCTGTCGCAGCCCTTGCAGGGGTCGCTTCGGCACGCGTTCCCGGCATCGAGGCGGGGGTTGCCGGCGTCACCGATCTTGCAAAGAAAGTCCAGCTCAGAAGCTTGTCAATGGTCTTCTTGGTGACGCTAGCAATGCTCGTCTCGATAGACGGCGGCAGGTGAGATGTCGAGCCCCGGACAGGCGCTGCTCGGCTCTTAGGACAGGTCGCCGCTCCGCCTGCGGTCCTATTCGCGTTCGTCGGCCTCGGACACGTACTCCCACGCATCGACGTGGGCGCTGTGGCGGTGGACGGTGATCACAGATCCTTCGGCGCGCGAGCGCTCGCGTGCGTAGGCCTCGGCGGCCTGGTCGTCGTCGAGCTCCCGGTCGTCGTCGTCGGAGGCGGCGTTGTCAGTGGTCGCAAATCGGTACCTGGGCACGGCTGGACGATACGCGATCCGCCCCGGTCCTCCAGGGCCGCCGTGACCCCACTGCGGAACGATCGGCTGGAGATGTCCTTGGGACCGGGGCTCGGCTCGGCCGCAACCGCTCCCACTCGGTCCAGCCTCCCACCTCGGTCTCAGGTGCCGGAGCGGGCGAGGTAATCGAGGTACCAGCTCACCGCTTGTGGTACGCCCTCTTCGACCTGCACCGAGGGAACGAAGCCCAAGGTGTCGCCAAGAGCCGAGACGTCCATCCGGTTCTCCCTCACCTCGGCAGCCAGGGCGTCGACCCGCTCGAGCTCTGCCTCGCGGCCGACGGCCGCCTCTACGAGGCGGACCATCTCCATGAGCGGCACTTGACGTCCGGTCGCCACGTTGAGGACCCGCCAGGGGGCGCTGGAGACCTCCTCCCTCGGGCCTCGCGCGGCCCTGGTGGTGGTGAAGTCGCTCTGGTCGAGGGCGGCGAGGACCACAGCGTGGGCCGCGTCGTCGCCCCAGAGGAAGTCCCGGACCATGTTGCCGTGACCGTGGACCCGGATGGGCTGTCCCTGGGAGATCAGGCGGGCGAAGGTGTACATCGCCATGTCGGGTCGTCCGTCGGTTCCGTAGACGGTCGAGAAGCGCAGCCCGGTGCAGCGGAGCCGGGCGGCGTGGGCATAGGTGAAGGCGAGCAGCTCGTCGCAGCGCTTGGTGGCGCCGTAGAGCGAGAGAGGGAAGGCGGCGGCGTCGCTCTCCCGGAAGGGTAGGTCCGGGGTGCCTCCGTACACCGCGCCCGACGAGGCGTAGACCAGGCTCCCCACGCCGGCATCGACGGTCGCCTTGATCACGTTGCCGAAGCCCGAGATGTTGGAGGATATGAAGGTGGCCGGTTCGTCCATCGACTTGCGCAACCCGCCCTGGGCGGCGAGATGTACGACCACGTCAGGAGCCGGGTCGAACCCGGACCGCACGGTGCGCTCGTCGCGGATGTCTCCGGTCAGCAGGTGGAAGCCCCCGATCGACCCGAGGCGCTCGGCCCGCTCACGCTTGATCTCGGCGGGGTAGGTCGTGTCGAAGTTGTCGATCGCCACCACCTGGTGCCCGCCGCCGAGCAGCTCTGCTGCAACCTTGGCCCCGATGAAGCCTGCCGCTCCTGTCACCAGCACTCGCATCCCCGAATGCCTACCAGACAGGACGGGGGACCCTTGGACTCATCGCCTCGTCAGTTGGCCGAGGGGGGCGGCAGCGGTGGAGGGGGCTCGAGGCCCTGGCGGCGCATGCCGGACTCGATGCGGGCCACGACCGTCTCGACGACGCTCACCCGGGCGTGGCGCTTGCACTCGGCAGAGACGACGTCCCAGGGGCCGAGGTCGTGGTCGGTGCGCTCGATCATGTCGCGCAGGGCCGACTCGTACTCGGTACGTTTGGAGCGGTTGCGCCAGTCTTCGTCGTTGAGCTTCCACGCGCGCAACGGGTCGGCCCGGCGGCGCTCGAAGCGGGCGAGCTGCTCGGCATCGGAGATCTCCAACCAGAACTTGATGATGATCGCTCCGTCCTCGGCGAGCTCGGACTCGAACGCGACGATCTCTTGGTAGGCCCGCCGCCACTGCGCCTCGGTGGCGAGGGACTCCACCCGCTCGACGAGGACCCTCCCGTACCAGGACCGGTCGAAGACGGTCATGTCCCCCCAACCGGGCAGGGCCGGCCAGAAGCGCCACAGGTACTGGTGGGACTTCTCCTCGGCTGTCGGCTTGGCGAAGAAGGCGATCCGGTAGTGACGGATGTCGAGGGGTGCAACCAGACGTCGGATGGCCCCGCCCTTGCCCGAGGCGTCCCAGCCCTCCATCACCACGCAGATCGGGGGCCCGGGGAGGGAGCCTCCGAGCAGGCCGGCAGTCACCAGGCGCAGCTGGGCGAGGCGGCGCTGGGCGACGGCGAGCCGGCTGAGCTCTTCCTGCTTGCCGACTCGGAGGCTCAGGTCTACGGACTCGATCGAGGCCACCCGCGGAGACTAGTCACCGACTGTTCGGGACGCTGGGGCTCGCAG
>JAKARG010000376.1 GCA_021819345.1 Actinomycetes bacterium
GTTCTCCGGCGGCCAGCGCCAGCGGATCGGCCTCGCCCGGGCGCTGACCCTCAGCCCCAAGGTGATCGTCGCCGACGAGCCGGTGAGCGCGCTCGACGTGTCGATCCGCTCCCAGGTGCTCAACCTCCTGCGCCGGCTCCAGCGCCTCCACGGGCAGAGCTACGTGGTGATCTCCCACGACCTGGCGGTGGTCAAGTACCTCTCCAACCGCATCGGGGTGATGTACCTCGGAAAGCTGGTCGAGGAGGGCTCCGGAGACGACATCTACCTCCGTCCCGCCCACCCCTACACTGCGGCGCTGATCGACACGATCCCCATCCCGGACCCGGCGATGGAGCGCTCCAAGACCGAGGTCGGGATCCGGGGCGAGCTGCCGAGCCCGGTCAACCCTCCCTCGGGCTGCCGGTTCCGGACCCGCTGCCCGCGCTCGCAGGACCGCTGCGCCGAGGAGGAGCCGGCGCTGCAGCTCTTCGGCGACGGCCACGTGGCCGCCTGCCACTTCCCGCTCCAGGTGCCGGTCGAGCCGGCAGGAGCGGGCAGCTCGCTCGGCGCCTCGACCCCGGAGGCCTGAGCCCGGGGCCTAGGGTCGTCGTGGTGCGTCTGTCTGTAGGAGTGGAGGACCGGCGCGCCCGCCGAGCGTGGAGGAGGGGCCTGATCAGGGCCGGCGCGCTCGTCCTCGCCGCCACGATGCTCGCCGCCTGCGGCGCCACGAGGACCAAGCAGGCCCGGGTGGCGCCGGCGCCGTCGCGAGCCACGACGACCACCACCCCGGGCGCCTCGGGAGGGCCGGCGGTGACCGGGGCGACGATCACCCTCGGGGAGCCGGGCGACCCGACCAACTGGAACCCGCTCGCCGCCGGGGCCGCCGGCGAGCCGGTGGTCACCACGGTGGCCTCCGCCGTCCTGCCCTCGGCCTACGTGGTCGGCCCCGACCTGTCGGTCTCGCCCAACCCCGAGCTGATCAGCTCCGCGGAGGAGGTCTCGAGCGACCCGCAGGTGGTCGACTACACCATCGACCCCCGGGCGACCTGGTCCGACGGGGTCGCAGTGAGCGAAGCCGACTTCGCCTACACCTGGCAGGCCGACTCGGGCGAGGTGCGCTTCCGGGGCCCCCACGGGGCGGCCTACACCCCGGCGTCGAGCGCCGGCTACGACCGGATCGCCTCGGTCACCGAGGGCACCGCCGGGCCCCGCAGCGTGGTGGTCACCTTCTCCTCGCCCGACCCGGACTGGAAGGCCCTGTTCTCCCCGCTGCTGCCTGCGCAGGTGGGCCGCCGGGTCGGCTTCGACCACGGCTTCACCGACCCGGTGAGCGACCTGCCCTCGGCCGGCCCCTTCGTCGTGCAGTCCTTCACCCCCGGGGTCGGGGTGGTGCTGGTGCGCAACCCGGCGTGGTGGGGCCCGGCGGCGGGACTGTCCAGGGTCGTCGTCGACGAGGTCCCCGACGCCGCAGTCGGGGGGGCGAGCGTGGAGGCCGGCCAGCTCGACGCCGCCGAGCTGCCCTTCAGCCCGGGGGCGGAGAGGGCGCTGCGGGCCACCCCCGGGCTCGTCGTGCGGACCGGGGGGACGGGGGTCTACGACGACCTGGTGGCCAACGCCCGCTCCGGGCCGTTCACCTCGGGCGTGCTGCGCCGGGCGGTGATGCTCGCGGTCGACCGTTCGGCGCTCGCCCAGCTCGCCGGCACCGAGGGTGACGTCGGTGCCGCGCCGGTCGACAACCGGGCATTCCTGCCCGGCCAGAGCGGCTACCTCGACCAGAGGCCGGACCTCGGGCGGGGCGGGCTCGCCGCCGGCTCGGCCCTGCTCACCGCCGCCGGCTACCGGCGGGTCGGCAGCGCCCTCGAGGCCCCGGGCGGCGAAGCGATCCGCGTGCACCTGGTGGTCGAGGTGACCGGAGGTCTCACCGGCTTGGAGGTGACCGCGGTCGTCTCGGCCTGCCGGGCGCTCGGCCTGAGCGTGTCGACCTCGCTGGCCGCAGCCGGCTCGGCGCAGGCCGCGCCCGGGGCGAACGGCTGGGACCTCGCGCTCGTCGCCCGCCGGGCCAGCCCTTTCCCCTCCTACTTCGCCGCCGCCTACACGCCCTCGTCGCCCGCCGACCTCTCGGGGTTCTCGAGCCCGGCGCTGCTCGCTGCGATCCGCTCGGTCGACCGGCTGCCCGACGGCGCCGCCCGCAGCGCCGCGCTGGAGCGCCTCGACGCCATCGCCTGGTCCGAGGCGATCGACCTGCCGCTGCTCTACGAGCCGCAGCTGCTCGTCGTCCAGTCCCGCTACGCCGGCTTCGGTGCCTCTGCTGCGCCGAGCGGGCCGGCGTGGGACATCGGCTCCTGGGAGATCCCCGCCGGGTCCTAGGATCGCCGGCCGATGTCCAGCCTGGCCGGTGTCTCGGAGCTGTTCGACCCACGAGCCTGGGAGGAGGTGCCCGGCTTCGACCTGGCGGACGTCACCTACCACCGGGCTCGTCACCAGGGCACGGTGCGCGTCGCCCTCGACCGCCCCGAGGTCCGCAACGCCTTCCGGCCCCGCACCGTCGACGAGCTGTACCGGGTCCTCGACCACGCCCGCCAGAGCCCCGGGGTCGGTTGCGTCCTGCTCACCGGCAACGGGCCGTCCCCCCTCGACGGCGGGCGGGCGTTCTGCTCGGGCGGCGACCAGCGGGTCCGAGGCGCCGACGGCTACCGCTACGAGGCAGAGGGGGAAGGGGAGAGGGAGGGAAAAGGCGCCGCCTCCCCCGACGCAGGCCGGCTCGGGCGCCTCCACATCCTCGAAGTGCAGCGGCTGATCCGCTTCATGCCGAAGGTGGTCATCGCGGTGGTCCCCGGCTGGGCTGCCGGAGGGGGCCACAGCCTGCACGTGGTCTGCGACCTGACCCTCGCCTCCGCCGAGCACGCCCGCTTCAAGCAGACCGACGCCGACGTGGCGAGCTTCGACGGGGGCTTCGGCTCCGCCTACCTCGCCCGCCAGGTCGGCCAGAAGCTCGCCCGGCAGATCTTCTTCCTCGGCGACACCTACACCGCCGAGGAGGGCGCCCGGATGGGGACCGTCAACGCGGCGGTGGCCCACGACGACCTCGAGCGGGTGGCCCTCGAGTGGGGGGCCAAGGTCAACGCCAAGAGCCCGACCTCGCAGCGGATGCTCAAGTACGCCTTCAACCTGGTAGACGACGGCCTCGTCGGCCAGCAGCTCTTCGCCGGGGAGGCCACCCGGCTGGCCTACGGGACGCCCGAGGCGGCCGAGGGCCGGGACGCCTTCTTGGAGAAGCGCCCGCCGGACTGGAGCGGGTTCCCGTGGCAGTACTAGCTATCTCTGGCTGGCTACCAGCCATGGCTCGCTGGAGCTGCTCGATTCGACCGGCCCCGTGGGTCCGGCGGGGCTCAGGGCCGCAGCGAGCGCACCCAGAGCAGGAACCCGTCGCGGCCCACGCCCGTCTCGGCGAAGCCGTTGCGGCGCAGCACCGCCTGGCTCGCCAGGTTGTGCGGGGCCGTCCGGGCGGTGACGGTCACCACGCCGGCGCCGCCGAGGCGCTCCACCAGCACGGCGACCGCTTCGGTGGTGAGGCCCTGGTTGCGCCACTCGGGGGCAATGCCGTAGCCGATCTCCACCGCGCCCGTCTCGTCGGGCGGGCGGTGGCATCCGATGCCCCCAGCGACGAGCCCGGAGGCGGAGACGACGATCTGGTAGGGGAGGAACACCTCCAGCGCACCCGGTGCCGGGGGGCGGTCGGACAGGAACCGGCTGATGTCACGGTCACCTTCGGTC
>JAKARG010000377.1 GCA_021819345.1 Actinomycetes bacterium
CGCCGACTCGTAGGCCGAGACGATCCCGCGGTCGAGCGCGGCGGCGGTCGCCGGGTCGGGCTTCTCGCCGAGGAGCACGGCGACGAGGGTGTGGACGAACAGCGCCCGGCGCACCACCGGACCCGACGCCAGTGCGCCACCTGGCTCATCCCCGGGGTCATCGCCGATGGGGTCGTCGACTGGCCCGCCAGCACCCGTGCCACCGCCAGCGCCGGAGCCAGTCTCGGGCCCAGCGTCGGGCCCAGTGTCGAGGTCGAAGGGGTTGACCCGCACCCCTGGGGCGCCGAGGTGCACGTAGGCGCCGCCGACCGTCTCGGCCAGGCGGCGGTACTCGTCCTCGGGGTCGACGACGGCGATCTCGATCCCCTGGTAGAGGCTGCGCAGCGCTTCGAGCTTGGCGAGGTAGGACTTGCCCGCGCCCGAGCGGGCCAGGATGACCGAGTTGTGGTTGTCCTGGGCGAAGCGGTCCCAAGAGACGAGCCCGGTGCCCGACGCGGTGGTGCCGTAGAGGACGCCGGTCGTGGCGGACAGCTCGGCGGAGGCGAAGGGGAAGCTGGCAGCGAGCGCGTCGGTGTCGAACGCCCGGCGCTGGCCGAGGGCGTCGACCCCGAGAGGCAAGGTGGACGCCCAACCCTGCAAGGATCGCCAGGTGGCCGGCCGGGCGTCGAGGAGCATCGACGCGCACAGGGCCCGCACCCGGGCGCACTCTGCCTCCAGGGTCTTCTCGTCGCCGGCGTGCACGGTGAGGACGAGGCCGACCCGGAACAGCTTCTGCTCGCCTCGGGCAAGTCCTGCGGCGAGCTCCCGGGCGTCTTCGGCTGCGACCTCGACGTCGGGATCGGCGAGGCGCCCCTTGGCCGCATCGGCGCGGCGGTTCGACTCCAGGCGGGCGAGCTGGCGCCGGAGGCGCTCGGCGGCCACCTCGGCGGGGACCGGGTCGACGTGCAGCGCGACGTCGAGCCGTCCGGGGTGGGCGCACAGCGGCTCCAGCCAGCCCCGCCCGACCTCCCTCGGGTAGCCGGTGACGGCGAAGCTCCGGCACCAGCCCTCCCCGACCCGAAGTGCTCGGGGGCGGACCTCGACCGAGTCGGGCCCGAACGCCACGGCCGGCTTGGCGGCCGGGCGGGGGATGCGGGCGAGCAGTCTGCTCATCGGGTGGCTCCTTCCTGTCTGGGACTGCCGGTCGACTCGAGCAGGGCGCGGTGGCGTGCGAGGGTGACCGGCTCGCTGTCAGCGGCGCCGGGCAGCCCTGCGGGCCGGGGAGGGGCGGCCGGGTCGAGGCAGCGCCCGAGGACGCTGGCCGCGTCGGCGCCGTCGAGGACCGAGAGGCTGACCCCCGCCGCAGCCAGGGCGGCCGCCGCCTCGGCGGCCCGGCGCAGGAGGCGAGCGGCCCCGTCTCCTTCCGCGCTGGCCTGGCCGGCCGGCTGGCGGAGCACGACGAGCACCTCCCGGCGCAACAGCGCCCGGCTGGCGGCGAGGTCGCCGAGGAACGCGGCGTGGTCGCGTGCTGCCCGCTCCAGCGCGACGTGCGGCAGGCCCGGCGCCGCGTCGAGCAGCGCGCAGATCGCGGGGCCGACGTCGAGGCGCTCGGCCCGCACGAGGACCTGGACCGGATCTGCGAGCGAGCTCAAGAACCGGGCGAACCCTGCCACCAGCGCCTCCTGCTCGGCGGGGGTGCGCAGGCTGAAGGTGACCGCGCTCGCCCGGCAGATCACCGCGAGACCGTCGGATCCGAGGTCGACCACGCCGGTCGTATCGATGCCGGCGAGGGGGAGGCGCAGCGGTGCGGGACGCGCCGGCGGGTGGGGCCCGGCCGCCTTGGCGAGAAAGGCCGGTAGGGGCGGGACGCCGTCGCGTGCGGGGACGAGCCGGCGGGGCGAGCGGTTTTGGCGCCACGCCGCGAGCACCCAACGATCGGCGGGGACGCCTTCCATGCGCCCGAGGGCGAGGAGCGCGGCGACCGCTGCGAAGGGGACGGCGGCCGCCCCGTAGGCCGCGAGCGGGACGAGGTGTCGGGTGGCGGCATACCCGGCCCACAGGGCGACCGCGGCGACGGCCAGGATGGCGAGCTGGCGGGCGGTGAGCCCCGCGAGGAGCTTGTCGGGCCGGTCCACGTCGGCGGGGATCCGGACCCGGCCGGTGTCCTCGGTGGGTTGCCGGCGTCCGGCGGCGGGGCTCACAGCCCGACCCCCGCGGCGAGGGCCTTCGCGCCCTTGTAGATGATCACGTCTCGCACGACCCGGCCGATCCCGCCACGGCCCCGGGACCCGGAGAACACGACCCGGCTCACCCAGCCCGGGATCTTGACGAGCACCCAGCACAAACACGCCGAGACGAGCAGGTCGACGACCCCGCCGGTCGAGGCAATGCCGAGGTTGGCCGGGCCACCGGTGGCGAGGAACACCCGCAGCGCGGTGATCAAGACCAGCGACTGGGCGACCTGGACGGCGAGCGTGCCCGAGAAGGCCCGCCACCACAGCCTGGCGAGACCCTCGGTCTGGGGGAGGGCATGGCAGACGAGGCAGATCGGAGCGGCGACCACGAGCAGGATCACGAGCGCGAGGCGCACCACGTAGGTGGCCAGCAGCACCACCGCGAGCACAGCGACCACCCCGCCCAAGAGCACGACGAAGATCCCTCCCGAGGCGAGCGAGCCGAGGACCAGCTGGCGCAGCACCACCGCGGCGTTGGCCGCGTCGACGCCTTGGCCGAGAACCGCGGCGGACAGCGAATCGGCCGTCGAGATGGCCAGCCCGGCGAGACCGAGGCTGGCGTTCACCGCGACGGCAGCAACAATGATCCTCGGCAGCACGTCACGGAGGGCGGTGCGGGTCTGGAGGGTCTCGTAGCCCATGACGATCGCCCCGCCGGCCAAGACGAAGAGCACCAAGAACGCGTCGGCGATGCCTTCGGCCATGCGCCACAGCTGGCCGACCCGGCTCTGGGCGGTGACGTTCGGGGTGGCGAGGAGGGTGTGGCCGAGGAGGGTGAGGACCGGGTCGAGCGCGTCGGTGACGAGGCTTCTGAACCAGTCGTCGATCGCCGCTTCGATGTGGCCGGTGATGTCGAACAGCCCCGGCGAGGGCTGGGTGCCGCCGCTCACCGTTCCGCCGCTCCCCGACGTCGGCACCCCTGGGGCGGTGGTGCCGGAAGGGCCGACCTGGATCGGTGGCGGGCCCTCACCGGCGGTCCCTGAGCTACCTGTCCCCGACCCTGACGACTGCGAGCTGGTGGTCGTTGCCCCGGTGGTAGTAGCGGCGGTCGCCGTGGGCGAAGCCGTGCGAGCGGCGGTGAGGACGACCGCGGTCCCTGCCGTCCCAGCCCTGTCGCGAACGGAGCGTGCCGTGTGATGCCCGGCGGTCGCGAGGGCCAGGACGGCGAACACGACGCCGGCGGCGAGGCGGATCGGGTGCCGGGGTCGCCAGGCGGGGAGGAGTCGCATCAGCCGCCGCCGACGAGGGAGGCGAGGATGGACACGATGAGCGGGGCGAGGACGGCGAGCAAGTAGCCGACGGCCGCGGACTTGAGGGCCGTCTTCGCCTTCTCGACCTGTCCGGGGTCCCCGCCGGCGGTCAGGTAGCGCAGCCCGCCGATGGTCAGGAACAGCGTGGCGACCCCGGCCAGGATCCCGACGATCCAGGTGGTGAGGTTCGAGATCAGCCCGCTGAGGGTCTGGGTCCCGCCGCCGGCCGCGTAGGCGGGCGAGGCGAGCACCACCAGCAGCGCGGCGGTGAGAGCAACGCTGGC
>JAKARG010000378.1 GCA_021819345.1 Actinomycetes bacterium
GCAAGCCGTGGCAGAGGGTTGGCGCTTCGTCCGCTTCGGGGCCGGAGAGGGCAACCCTTTGGTGGACCGCGGCGTCTACGAGCAGTCCTCGGCCATGCGCTGGACGGTGGAGGCCTTCGGCGCCCTGCGCCAGGCGCTCGGGCCAGAGGTGGAGATCTGCGTGGACCTCCACCAACGCACGACCCCGGCCTACGCGGTCCAGCTGGCTCGCGAGCTCGAGCCCTACCGGCCGTTCTTCATCGAGGACCCGGTCCGGGCCGAGAACGCCTCGGAGCTCGCCTCCCTGCGCTCCCGGATCTCCGTGCCGATCGCCACCGGGGAGCAGCTGGCTTCCAAATGGGACTGGCGTGAGCTCGTGGAGCGCGACCTGATCGACTACTGCCGGGTCGACCTGTGCATCTGCGGGGGGCTCACCGAGGCCCGCAAACTGGCCGGGTGGTGCGAGACCCACTACATCGAGCAGGTGCCCCACAATCCCCTCGGCCCGGTGTCCACGGCTGCCTGCGTCCACTTCGACCTGTCCACGCCCCTCTTCGCCGTGCAGGAGCTCACCTGGCGACCGGAGGTGCTTGCAGACGTGGTGAGCACGGACCTGACCTTGGAGGGAGGCCAGCTCACTTCGGCCGGCTCGCCAGGGCTCGGCGTCGAGCTGGACGAGGAGGCGGCCGCCGCCTACCCCTTCAGGCTGCCGGGGCTGCAGGTGCTCCACCGTGAGGACGGTTCGGTCTCGGACTGGTGAGGGCTCCCAGAGGGTCAGTCCCAGTACCGGGTCGACTGCCCGACAGGATCCTGCCGCCTGCCGCCTGCCGCCTGCCGCCTGCCGCCTGCCGCCTGCCGTCTGCCGTCTGCCGTCTGCGTCAGGCCTCAGGCCGCCGGCCGCCGGCCGCCGGCCTCGTCAACCCGTGGAGCTGACCTGTGGGCCGGTCCGTTGACGGCCCGTCAGCACTGCTCGACCGGAGACATCGGAGCCGTCGGTCCAGGGCGGCGTGGGGCAGCTGCGACCCGGCGTAGGTGGAGGTGCCCTGCGCCCTACGCCCAGGCCAACGCCACCGCTCCGCATTGACCGCCGGCGGTCGGGCCGCCTAGACATGAGCCAACACGGGAGCCCGGAGGACGGGCTGAGAGGGGCGGTGCACCGCCCGACCGTCGAACCTGATCCGGCTCATACCGGCGGAGGGAGGAACCGAGTGCTCGGGCGCTGCCATCTGATCACCGACACCCGCTACGGGCGCGACCCGCTGGCGCTCGTCGCTCCGGCTCTGGACGCCGGCTTCGAAGTGGTCCAGGTCAGGGTGAAAGAGCTCGGGGACCGCGACGCACTGGCCGTCGTCGAGGTAGCCCTCGGGCTCTGCTCCCGCTACCGGGCCACCTGCATCGTCGACGACCGGCTCGACGTGGCGTTGCTCGCCGGCGCCGACGGGGTCCACCTCGGTGCCGAGGACCTGCCGGTGGAGCGGGCACGTGCGCTGGCCGGTCCCGACCTGTTGATCGGGGCGACAGTGCGTGACCCGGCCGGGGCGGAAGCGGCGGTTGCCGCCGGCGCCTCCTACCTCGGCACCGGCCCGGCCTTTACCACCAGCACCAAGGTCGGTCTCCCCGCCCCGATCGGGCTGGAGGGAGTGGCGGCGGTCGCCTCGGCGGTCACGGTCCCCGTCGTTGCGATCGGCGGGGTCACCGCAGCGCACGTCGCCGACCTGGTGGCCGCAGGCGCCCATGGCGTGGCGGTGATAGGTGCGCTGAGCGACGCATCCGACCCGGGAGCCGCAGCCGCGGAGATCGTCGCCCGGATGAGCGCTGCTGTGCCCGGGAGGGGCGACCGGTGACGGCGACGCCACTCGAAGAGGTGGACGTGGTGGACGTGGTGGTCGTCGGCGGAGGAATCGTCGGCCTGTCGATCGGCTGGCGGGCCGCAGCTGCAGGGCGATCGGTGGTCGTGTGCGATCCCGCGCCGGGAGGGGGGGCTTCGCGTGCCGCCGCGGGGATGCTGGCGCCGGTGTCGGAGGCCCGCGCGGCGGAAGGGCCCCTCGCCCGGCTGGGGCTCGCCTCGCTCCGCCGTTGGCCCGGATTTGCCGACGAGCTGGTTGCCGACGCCGGCCTGGCGGGGACCGAGGACCTCGGGTTGCGACGCGAGGGCACCCTTCAGGTGGCCTTCGACGACGACGACCGCCGGGCGCTCGAGGAGCTGGCCGGTGTCCACCGCGAGCTCGGCCTCGACAGCGAGCTGCTAGGGGCGAGGCGCTGTCGGGAGCTGGTCCCGCTGCTCAGCCCGATGGTCCGCGCCGGGCTGCTCGTCCCCAGCGACTGGCAGGTCGACCCCCGCCGGGTGCTCCGGGCGCTGATCGGAGCGCTCGGCGCCAGGGGAGGCGGGCTGAGGGCCCAGGGGGTGAGGGCGGTCCGCGCCACGGCCGGTGGGGAGCTCTGGGGGGTCGAGCTGGACGATGCGACCTGCCTCGAGGCTGCAGCGGTCGTCCTCGCCCCGGGTGTCGGTGTCGACCGGATCGGCGGGGTGGTGGCCGACCTGCGCCTGCCCGTCCGGCCGGTGAAGGGCGAGATCCTCCGCCTCCGGGCGGCGCCCGGAGATGAGGTCCTCCCGATGACCGTGCGGGCGAGCGTGAAGGGCCAGCCGGTGTACCTGGTGCCCCGCCTCGACGGCGAGGTGGTGGTCGGTGCGACCATGCAGGAGGCGGGCGCGGACACCGCCGTCCGGGCCGGGGGGGTCCTCGAGCTCCTGCGGGCGGCGATCGAGCTGGTACCGGGCCTCGGCGAGCTCGCTCTCGAGGAGACCCTGGCGGCGGCTCGCCCGACCACACCGGACAACGGTCCGCTGCTCGGGCCGACGTCGCTCGTCGGGCTGCACGTCGCCGCCGGCCACTACCGCGGTGGGGTGCTCCTCGCACCGGTCAGCGCGGACGCAGTGCTCGCCGGCCTGGGAGCCGGCGAGATGCCGGTGGAGGCGTCGCCCTTCGACGCAGGGAGGTACTCGTGATCGAGGTCGTGGTCAACGGCGACGAGCAGAGCCTGGAGGAGCCGGCGACGGTCGCATCGCTGGTCGAGGTCCTCGGCTGCGGGCGTCGGGGGGTCGCCGTGGCGGTCAACTCCGAGGTCGTGGCGCGAGGCGCCTGGGAGTCGACCAGCCTCGTGGCCGGCGACCGGGTCGAGGTCCTCCGGGCCGTGCAGGGAGGTTGCTGAGTGCAGGCCACTGAGGCTCCCGCCGACCCGTTGGTCATCGCCGGGCGCAGCATCGGCTCGCGCCTGTTCCTCGGCACCGGAGGGGCACCGGGGATGGAGATCCTCGAAGCGGCGATCCGCGCTTCTGGCGCCGAGATCGTCACCGTCGCCCTCCGCCGGGTCACCCCGGGTGTGCCCGGCTCGGTGCTCGACGTCTGCGACCGGGCCGGGGTCTCGGTGCTGCCCAACACTGCGGGCTGCCGCACTGCCCGGGAGGCGGTGCTCACCGCTCGCGCTGCCCGGGAGGCATTCGAGACCGACTGGGTCAAGCTGGAGGTCGTCTCCGACGACCGGATGCTGCTGCCCGACCCGGTGGAGCTGCTCGACGCAGCCGAGCAGCTGGTCGACGATGGCTTCGTCGTGCTCGCCTACACGAGCGACGACCCGGTCACTGCGATCCGCCTCGCCGGCCTCGGCTGTGCGGCAGTGATGCCGCTCGGGGCGCCGATCGGCAGCGGGATGGGCATCCGCAACCCCTACAACCTGGCGATCATCCGGGAGCAGGTG
>JAKARG010000379.1 GCA_021819345.1 Actinomycetes bacterium
ACCGGCGAGCGCCGACAACAGCTCGGCCACGCCCTCGGGACCGTCGACGACGAGGTCGGCAGCGGCGAGGAGCCCCCCCGGGGCCTCGGCGCTCGAGGCCGCGACTGCGAGCGTGGCGGCACCCTCGGCTCGCAAGACCGACAGGGCGGCGAACGCCGGGAGGTCGCCACTGTCGTCGCCCACGAAGCAGATCGCTGCCATCCCCCGGCCGAGCCGGGTGACCACCGTGCCCTTGTCGACCTCGATCGGCGGGCGCAGCTCCACCGAGAGCCTCCCCGGGTGGGCAACCAGGCCGTGGCGCCGGGCGGCACCTGCGGCGTGCTCCTCGGCCCAGGCGAGACGTGCGGGGTCCTGGCGGACGTGCAGGGTGACCGCCAGCCCCTTGTCCTCGACGGTCACACCCTCGGGAGCGCACCGGCGAGCTTCGCCGGCGACCTCGGCGAGCACCGGCCGCCAGGCCTCGGTGCCCGGCTCGGTGCGCAGCTCGCCACCCTCGAGCCACTCGAGGCCGTAGAGGCCGACCAAGGACAGCCGGTCGGCGACCTCGCCCAGGCGGTCCCGCAGGAACGCCGCCGGGCGGCCGGAGACCACCCCGACCACGCCGAGGGATCTGGCGAGAGACCCGAGGGTGGGGCCTGCGCCGGCGAGGAGAACTGCATCGGCAGGGTCTTGCACGACCGGGGCGAGGGTCCCGTCGAAGTCGACCAGCAGGGCACTTCGGGCGGGCTCCTGCGTGAGCAGCGACAGCTCCCGCTCCCACGGGCCCGGCGAGGACCGGGGACGAGAAGATCCGCTGCGAGAAGATCCGCTGCGAGAGGGTCCGAGAGGACCTCCAGGGGGCACCGCCATCAGGCGCAGGCGCGGGCGCGACGGGACGCGGCCCGGGTCAGGCCTTGCCGGCGAGGCTGTCGCCGATCACGAGGACGAGGTCCGCCTCCTTCAGGTCGAAGGAGGGGATCGGTGCGCTCGACGGCGGCGGCACGACGTCGACGATCGACGAGTCGGGCAGGCCGACGGTCTTGGCCAGCGCCTGCGCCTCCGGCTGGTAGCCCGCCTTCACGATGTAGATCGCCGAGATCGTGTCCTGCGCAGTGGTGTTGTCCGCCGGCAGGGTCGGGTACCCGGGGTCGGCGTGGAGCTTGGCGCTCCACTGCGCCGAGAGGGTGCCGGCGAGCAGCCCGTTCAGCACCTGCAGCTCGACCGCCGACGGCGGCTTGGTCGGGACGGTGGTGGTCGTGGTCGTCGAGGTGGTGGTGGAGCTCGCCGAGCTGCCCGAGGCAGGCGGCGACGAGGCAGACACCGACCTCGTACCGCTGCTCGCCCCCAAGCGGGTGAGCAGGGCCACGGTGACGGCCACGGCCACGATCACGAGGAGCGCAGCCCGGGCGGGATGGGGAGCCCTCGCCGGCGGAGATCCCTGCTCTCCCCCGAGCGGCCTCACCGGGCCCGCCACCTGCCGGCGCCCCGACCCTCGAAGCGTTCCCGGCGCCGCTCACGGCGCCGCCGGCGGAGCCTCGCCACGACGAGCGGGTCGTAGCGCTCCGCCTCCTCCGAGTCGGCCAGCGCCCCGAGCAGCTCGTAGTAGCGGGTCGCCGAGAGCTGCAGGCGGGAGCGGATCGCATCCTGCTTGGTCCCGGGCTCGGCCCACCACGAGCCCTCGAGGTCGAGGATTGCCCGGTCGCGCTCCGAGAGTCCCATCCGGCCGAGCCTGCCACCACACCCCCCCCGGATCAAGGACCGCCCGTCGCAGGGCGCTGTTAGCTTCTCCGGCACGAAGGTCCGAGACCTCGGACCGTGACGGAGGCTAGGGGCGACGATGGACCAGGCAGCTCATGTCCCCGAGACCAGACCGAGCCGCTGGCTACCGGTCGCCGGCTTCGCGATGGTCTCGTCGGCCAACCAGATGCTCTGGCTGAACTTCGCCCCCGTGACCACCGGCGCCGCCGCCCGCCTCGGGGTCTCGGGCTCGACCATCGGGGTCCTGGCCGAGGTGTTCCCGGTCGTCTACGTCCTGCTCGCCATCCCCGCCGGGCTGGCCCTCGACCGGTGGTTCCGCCCGACCCTCGCAGCCGGCGCGATCCTCACCGCAGCCGGCGCCCTCCTGCGCCTCGCCGGTCACGGCTTCGCCCCGGTCCTCGCCGGCCAGCTCGTGGTCGCGGTGGCCCAGCCGGCGGTGCTCACTGCGGTCACCGGGATCGCCACCCGCTCGCTCAGCACCGCTGACCGGCCCACAGGGATAGCCGTAGGCTCGGCGGGGACCTTCCTCGGCTTCGTCCTCGCCTTCGTCCTCGGCCTGGCCTTAGGCGCAGCGCACCTGCACCTGCTGCTCGTCGTCTCCGCCGCCTACGCCGTCGCCGGGGCGGCGCTGCTACTCCCTGCCCTCGGATCGGTCGACGCCGCCGCCGGGGTGCGAGCCGTCGGCGCCGACCGATCGGCGCTGCGTGCAGTGTGGTCCGACCCCGTCGTGCGGTCGGTCTGCTGGCTGGTCTTCGCCGGCTTCGGGGTCTTCGTGGCCATCACCACCTGGGTCCAGGCCCTGCTCCTCCCCTCGGGGGTGTCGGCACGTGGAGCCGACGGGATGCTCCTCGCCATGGTCGCCGCCGGCATCCTGACCGCTGCCGCCCTGCCACCGCTCGTCGCGGCGCGCGCCAAGCAGCCCCTGGTGCTCGCCGTCGCCGCCGGGGTCTCCTTCGCCGCGCTCGTCGCCCTCGCCGCCGCTCCGGGCGCAGCGGCCGGGTACGCCGGGCTGGTCCTGATCGGGCTCGTCCTGCTCCCCGTCCTGCCGGTGCTGCTCGAGGTGCTCGAGACCCGATGTGGGCCCAACGCCGGCGCCGCCACCGCGCTGCTGTGGCTCTCGGGCAACGCCGGCGGGGTGGTGATCGCCCTGGCAGTCCAGGCGGTGGTCGCCTCCGACGCCGCAGCCTTCGGGCTGATGGCCGCGGTCGCGCTCGGCGCGCTGCCCCTGGCCCGGCGGCTCGCCTCCCGGCTGCGCCGTCCCGCCGCCCCGCCACTCGAGGCTGCCGGCCAATGAGGGCCTGGGAGGTGTCCGAGCCCGGGCCGATCGGCTCGGGACCGTTGCGCCTGGTCGAGCGCCCGCTCCCCGAGCCCGGTCCCGGCGAGGTACGGGTCCGGGTGGCGGCCTGCGGGGTGTGCCGCACCGACCTCCACGTCGCGGAGGGCGACCTGCCTGCCCACCGGCCGTCGGTGGTCCCGGGCCACGAGGTGGTCGGCTACGTCGAGGCCCTCGGGCCCGGCTGCAAGCAGCTCAGGGAGGGAGACCGCGTCGGCGCCGCCTGGCTCGCCCACACCTGCGGGCACTGCACCTACTGCCGGCGCGGCGCCGAGAACCTCTGCCCCGACGCCCGCTTCACCGGCTGGGACCACGACGGGGGGTACGCCGATGCGATGGTTGCGAGCGAGGCCTACCTGTACCGCCTGCCCGACGGCATCGACGACGTGGCGGCCGCCCCCCTGCTCTGCGCCGGGCTCATCGGCTACCGGGCGCTGCGGCTCGCCGAGCTGCCGCCCGGCGGAAGGCTCGGGCTGTACGGCTTCGGCGGGTCGGCGCACCTGGTGGCCCAGCTGGCGTTGGCCGATGGGGCGACGCTGCACGTGCTCACCCGCGGGGAGGCCAACCGGAGCCTCGCGCTCGAGCTCGGGGCCGCCTCGGTGGGTGGCGCCTACGACTCCCCGCCCGAGCCGCTCGACTCGGCGATCCTCTTCGCTCCGGTGG
>JAKARG010000380.1 GCA_021819345.1 Actinomycetes bacterium
GCGGGTCTGCCCTCGGCTCCCCGCGGCGCGCCGGTGGCCGGCGGCCGACCGAAGCGGGCCTCGACGAGGGCGACCAGGTCCCGGGCCACCTCCGGGAAGGCGACCAACGGGTCGTCGAGCTGCTCGTCGGTGTAGGGGGTCCCCGCCTGACGGCGGTAGCGGCGGTAGGCGCGCAGCAGCCGGACCTGGAGCCAGTCGAGGCGGGCGGCGAGGACCAAACGGTTGAGCGAGTCGACCTCGGCCTCGCCGGCGGTGACCGCCCGGATGGCTCCGACCAGGCGGGCACCGCCGGCGTCGTCGAGCGGGGCACCCGAGGTCGGCCGTAGCCCGAAGTCGTCGACATGCGCTCCGGCGCCGTCGGGTCCGGGACCGATCGCCATCGGGACGGCCTCGACCACCACCAGCCCGAAGCTCTCGAGCACGGGGAGGAATGCCGACAGCTCCACCGCTTCGCGCCCGTAGCGCCGCAGGCGGAACCCCACGCCTCCCGCCTCGGCTCGGATGGCGAACCGCGGGGCGCCACCGCCGGGCGCGCTCGACGCAGTCGGGTCGAGCCCCGCCAAGTTCCGGGCGTCGACTGCGGCCAGTGACGGCTCCACCTGTTGGGGGTAGCCGGCCGGGACCCGGGCTGCGAACGCAACTGCCGCCTCCCGGTCTCCCCCGAGGGCGGCAGCCAGGCCCTCGACCCATTCCCCGATGCCCTCTGCGATCTCGACGTGTCCTCGTTGACTCATCGCTCCCAGCTTCGCGCGACCCGAGGCGCAGGACCCGGTCCGTCCGGGGCTGGCTCGTGGGGATGGGGCCCGCCGAGGCGCGCGTCGACCACGAGCAGCACTCGGAGCCTGCCGGCCAGGGTGGCCGCGAGCCGGCGCAGGAGCAGGGTCTCGGGGGCGCCGCCAGGATGACCGGCGAGCGTGACGGTCGCGCTGAGCACATAGCGATAGGCACCGAGGTGGAGCACGTCGCCGTCGGGGAGGTCGTGCTCGTAGAGCGTTGCGGCGAGCGCACCCGAGGAGAGGGTGACCGAGCCGTCGGGACCTACCGGTCCGGCCTCGAGCCCCGCTTCCCGGCCGAGAAGGGCTGCAAGCTCGATGATCGGGTCGTCGGTGGCGACGAACAAGTCGATGCTCTGGGACAACCCGACCTCCTCGCTGGCTGGCGGACCGGCGGGCGCCGAGAGAGCGCCGAGAAGGGCCGGGCCACCGGCACCGAGGGCCCGACTTCCGACCGGACCGACCCGCTCCGAGGTCACCCCAGGGGGCGGAGGAGCCCGGGGGGAGATCGACCCCCCCATCATCTCCTCGGCGCCCCGAGAGCGCAAGGGGGGCGGCGGCCCTGGAGCGCTCGTCACGCCCGAGCCGCTACCCGCCCGAGAGGGTGTCGGGCGTGGCGCGACGGGCGCAAGCGCTCAGCAGGCGAGCAGCGACCGGCTGCCCGTCAGCTCGAACCAGACCGTCTTGCCCGAACCGGCGCGGCAATGCACCCCCCAGGCATCGGCAAGGGCCCGCACCAGCGCGATCCCCCTTCCGCCGGAGGCGTCGGGATCCAACCCGCCGAGGATCGGAAGTCGGGCGTCGAGGTCGGTCACCCCGACGCGCAGGTGATCGCCGTCGTCCTCGACGAGGACCTCGACGGCGAAGCGAGTCCGGGCGTGGAGCACGGCGTTGGTCGCGAGCTCGCTCACGAGGAGGGCGACGTCGGGGCTCACCGTCCCTGCCTCGGCGAGGGCCCCGGCGACGAAGCTCCGGGCCGCGCCCACCTGGTCGGGACGTGGCTCGAAGCTCCTCTGCGCTCTCACTCGCTGCACCTGCACCTGCACCCGAGATCCCTTCCCACCCGATGTCGTACCCTCCGGGCGACGGGACAAACGACGACAACAAGAACGGCGCTCCCCAAGTGGCTCCCACCGCCGAGCGCGACGATCCTGGCCGAGGACCGGGCAGCGCCGTGCGCCTCGGGCCTCACCGCGTCGGGCGCGAGCGAGCCTCGGGGTCCCCGCCGCCTCCGCATGACCGTGCCGCCTCCGCATGACCGTGCCGGCTCCGCAGAGCGCCGGCTCGGCTCAGCGCCGTGCAGTCCCGAGGCTGGCGGCAGCGGCTTCGAGCAGGGACCCGGCTGCGCAGAGCAGCTCCTCCCCGCCCGGGCCGGCGACCAGCTGGAGGCTCCCCACACCTCCGGGTGCGCCGGCGCAGGGGACCGGTAGGGCGAGCGCAGGGAACCCGGCGCCGTTCACCGGAGCCGTGGCGAGCAAGAGCCTCCCGTCGTCGGGGTCCTCGAGGCGTGGAGGTGGGCCGAGCAGGGTGGGCAGGGCGATTACCCCGCCGGCCCGCTCGACCGCCCGGGCCAGCTCCCGGCGCCACCCGTCGAGCTCGACCAGCGCGTAGGTCAGCTCCGAGGGGTCCAGCCTGGCTCCGAGGCCGAGCATCGAGACGATCCGAGGGTCGATCCCCTCGGGGTCGGCCAAGAGGTGCCGGTCGGCGACCCAGGCCTCGGCGAGCACCACGGTGAGGGTGGCGTCCCCCGCCCGGGCCCAGCCCGCAAGCGCCACCTCGGCGATCTCGGCACCGGTCGCCGAGAGGGCGGCGTCGAGCGCCGAGTCCAGCCGTGGGTCGGTGCCGGCCAGGCGCACCCGGCCGATCCGCACCGGCGGCTCCACTGCCACCTCGAAGCCGGGCTCGAGCAGCGCCATGCCGGCTACCACCCCGGCCACGTTGCGAGCCATCGGGCCGACCGTGTCGAGGCTCGGGGCGAGCGGCCACACCCCGCGAAGCGGGACCCGACCCCAGGTGGTCTTCAACCCGACGGTGCCGCAGCACGCCGACGGGATCCGCACCGACCCGGCGGTATCGGTGCCGAGCGCCACGTCGGCCTCCCCGGTAGCGACCGCCACCGCAGAGCCGCTCGAGCTGCCTCCCGGCACGAGCCGCCGGTCCAGGGGGTTGGCCGGCGTCCCGAACCACGGGTTGACCCCGGTCGCTCCTGCGGCCAGCTCGTGGAGGTTGGCCTTGCCGACCATCCTGGCCGAACCCGCCTCGACCGCCGAGCGCAACCCAGCCAGGCAGGCGGCGTCGGTCGCTGCGGGGCGGGCCCCGAGGGCGACCGCTCGGCTGCCGGCGGTGGTCGGTGTCCCCGTCCAGTCGATCAGGTCCTTGACTGCGACCGCCAGGGCACCCGACCCTTCCTCGAGCGGCGTGATCATCGTCGACATACGACGATCCTGCCAGCGGGGCCGGGCCGGCGGGAGGGCCGCAGCGCGCATCGGGAGGACTTTCCCCATTGGCCTGCATGCCCGGTCCTGCATGCCCGGTCCTGCATGCTCGGGCCTGCATGCTCGGTCCTGCATGCTCGGGCCCTGTGATTGGGAGGCGCCGGCGCCCGCTGAGTAGCCTTCGAGACGATGCTGCTTGCGCTGCTCGCCTCGACAGATCTCTACCACCCCTCCGGTTCGGCCTCCCACGCCCCCTGGGACGTGCTGATCGTCGCCCTGGTCCTCATCGGCTTCGTGGCGCTCGTCGCCGGCCTCGCCACCATCGGTCGGCGCCCCCCCGAGCGGGAGGACTAGCCCCAAGCGTTAGCACCAGCGGGCTCGCACCGGCCCCAGGACCGACGGGGAGGGCCGACGAGGGCTAACCGGCTGCGGGGGCCGGGTCGCTGCCGGCCGAGGAGACTTCCTGGTCCTCGAACTGGGTGCGGTAGAGCTCGGCGTAGAGCCCGCCGCCGCCCAGGGGCTGC
>JAKARG010000381.1 GCA_021819345.1 Actinomycetes bacterium
ACTGCCTGCTGTTTTTTGTGCCGGCGAGCGCCAAGCCCGAGGACGTCACCTCCTGGTGTGGCCGCCTCGGCGGAGCCGATGCCTTGGCGGTGGTCGGCGCGGCGCACACCACCACGCCGTCGACCTGCCTGAGCGCAGGCGTGCCGATCGCCAGCATCGACGGCCAGGCTCCGGGCAGGGCCGACCTCGCAGCGCTCGTCGCCGAGCGGACCGTGGGCTGACCGGTGGCGCGCCGCAACATCTCCGGGCGCGGACGCCGGCGCCCGAGGCGCCGCGCTGGGCCTGCCCGGGGCCCGCTCGCCGACGAGCTCGCCCGCTGGTTGCCGGTCGTCACCGTCGCCGGCGGCCTGCTCCTGTCTGCCCGGGAGATCATCGCCTTCGCCGAGGGCGGGCCGAGCGCGCTTGCGACCCTCTCGCACCTCGTGCTCGGCAGTGCCGTCGCCTTCGTCGCCGCCCGGCTGGTCCTCGGTGTCGTTGCGCACTACGAGCGGCGCAACGGGGCAGGGCCGGGGGAGGGCGGAGACGGCTGAGCGGTGACGTCCCTGCAGCTCGGGTCGGCTCGCGCCGCCGGCGGGCGAACGTAGCGCCCGAGCCGCCCCGACCCCCTCATGTCGGGCGTTGCTCGTGCCGTAGATCGGGGAGTGGACCTGAGATCGGTTGTCGGGCTGCTCGACCGGGAGACCGAGCTGCTGGTCGAGCTCAGCTACGACCTCGCAGTGCTCGGCATGCTCGCGAGGTCCTCGGACACCGAGTTCCTCCGCCGCGGCCAGGACCAGGCGGAGGCGACCGCTGAGCAGCTCCGCCTGACCGGTCTGCTCCGGGCGGTCCGCTCGGCGGCGATCGCCGAGTCGGTCGGCCTCCCGGCGGGTGCTCGGCTCGGCGAGCTGGTCGAAGCCCTCCCCGAAGCGGAGGCCGAGACCCTGCGCCAGGCCCGGCTCCGGATCCTCCGAGCGCTGGCCCGAGCCCAGGACGTGGCCGAGCGGACCTCGTCGGTCCTCGGCCAGAAGATCGCCGGCGTCCGCGAGGCACTGGCGGCAGTCGGTGCCGACCCGGCCGGTGTCTACGGGCCCGGGGGTGGACGGGAGGCCACGGCCACGGCGCAGATCCTCCGGAGGGTGCTGTGAGCGACATGGGCCTGTCGGTCGCGGCCTCGGCCCTCGAGGCCGACCAGCTCGAGATGAGCACCGTGGCCGGTAACCTCGCCAACGCCACGACCCCCGGCTACGCGGTCGAGCAGGTCGACCAGGTCGACGTCGCGCCCACCGGCGGGGTGGCGGTGGTTGGGATCGACCAGCTCGGCTCGAGCCTGCTCGACTCCGCCCTGCGAACGGCACAGGCGGCACAGTCGTCGACCGAGGTCACCCAGCAGGCGCTGTCGAGCGTCGAGGGCCTCTTTCCCGAGCCGTCCGGCAACGGCTTGTCGTCCCAGCTCTCCCAGCTCTGGTCGGACCTGTCGAGCGTTGCCGCTTCGCCCGGCAACACCGCCGCCCAGGGTGTGGTGATCCAAGACGCCGCCACCGTGGCGTCGACCCTCAACTCCACCTACGACGGTCTGGCGCAGACCTCTTCGGGACTGGTCACCCAGGTCGGGAGCGGGACCGGGAGCGGGGAGCTCGCCCAGGCCAACACCTACCTCGCCGACGTCGCCTCGCTGAACGGCCGGATCGTCGCCGGCACCGCAGCCGGCTCCGACGTGAACGCCCTCGTCGACACCCGGCGGGAGGACCTGAGCAAGCTCTCCCAGCTGATCGGGGCAACCGCACGCGCCGAGCCCGGCGGGGCGGTCACCGTCTTCGCCCTCGGGGTCGCGCTGGTCCAGGGCACCAACTCGGGGATGCTCCTGGCCACGGGCAGCCCACCCGATCCGCCACCGGCCCCCGGGGCCCCACCGGGGAGCCAGCTCGGGGTGTCGACCTCCTCGGGTGTGGTGGTGCCGGTGGGCGGGAGCATCGGAGCGGCCCTGACGGCGGTGAACTCGACCCTCCCCGGGATGCAGTCCGAGCTGTCGGCGGTGGCCAATGCGCTTGCCGGATCGCTCAACGCGCTCCAGGCTGCCGGAATGGACGCCGCAGGGGTCCCCGGCTCCTCCCTGCCGGCCATCTTCGTGAACGCCGGGTCCACTGCCTTCGTCGCCAGCACCTCCTCGGCCGGCTCCATCGCCGTGGACCCGGCGCTCACCGCGGGCCAGATCGCGACCGCCTCGGCCAGCGCAGGACCCGCCGGTACGGCGACCCTGGACGGCTCCAACGCAGCCCTCATGGCCGCTCTGGCCTCGGCGCCGTCGGGTCCCGACGCGCTCTACGGCGACCTCGTCGGCTCGGTCGGGTCGGCCGCCGCTGCGGCCAACCAAGCGGCCTCCACCGCCCAGACCCTGGCGGACCAGGCCTCCAGCGCAGCCTCGGCGGTCTCGGGGGTCGACACCAATGCGCAGAGCATCGACATGCTCCAGGCCCAGCAGAGCTTCGAGGCCGCGGCGAAGCTGACCGGGACCATCTCCTCGTCCATCCAGTCCCTCCTCGCGGCGGTGTAGCCGTGCAGGTATCGGCCACCGCGTCCGCGGCAGCCCTGGTCGACCAGATCGGGGTCCAGGAGAGCTCGATCATCTCCCTCGAGGGCCAGCTCGGGACCGGCCAGGGCATCAACCGGCCCTCCGACAACCCCGACGGCACGGTCGCTGCGATGGCGCTCCAGTCGCAGATCTCCCAGGCCGGCAGTTGGAGCTCGAACCTCACCACGGCGAGCAGCTGGCTCGGCATGGCCAACGACACGGCGACCTCGGTGGTCGACGGCCTCCAGCAGGCCAGGACCCTGATGCTGCAGGCCATGAACCAGGGCACGCAGTCGTCGGAGACCTACCAGGCCCTCTCCCAGCAGCTCCTGGCGATCCGCTCCGACCTGCTCGGAGCGGCCAATGCCTCCTTCGGGGGCCAGCCGATCTTCGCCGGCACCTCGGCCGGGACGAGCGCGTACAGCAGCTCCGGGACCTACCTCGGCGCGGGCAATGCGCCGTCGGTCGTGGTCGGCCCCGGCCCGGGTGCGGGCCAGAGCGTGGCGATGTCGGTCACCGGGCCCGAGATCTTCGGCTCCGGCAACGCCTCCGCGTTCGCCGTGCTGTCCAAGGCGGCCTCCGACCTCGTCACGCCCGGCGGGCCGAGCTCGGCGACCCTCCAGGCCGACATGTCGGCGATCGACTCGAGCCTCGACCTCGCCGTTGGTGGGGCAGCCACCCTCGGGAACCTCTCGACCGCGGTGAGCAAGCGCACCACCGAGCTGTCGAACCAGACCACCGGCCTCCAGTCGGAGCTGTCGAACCTCCTGTCGGTGAACATCCCCCAGGTGACCTCGCAGTTGAGCTCCGACCTCACCGACTACCAGGCAGCGCTCTGGGCAGCCTCCAAGGCGATCCCCCCTTCACTGGTGGAGTACCTGTGAACCCCGGTGCCCCGGGCCGGGGGCTCCCGGCCGGCTTCTTCGAGCTCGCCGGCGGCCTCGTGGGCATGCCTTGGGCCAGACGCTTCGAGCTCCAGCCGCTCGGCGAGGCGGGGGGAGCTCTCGGGGTGCTGCGCAGCCAGGACGCCGCCGTCGTCCCCGAGCCCGCCGGTGCGCTCGGCGCGACCCTCGAGCTGCTCGTGGTCGCGCCGCTGCTCGTCTGGCCCGGCTACCACGTCGAGCTGCCCGACGCGCTCGGCCAGGAGCTGCGCCTGGAGGACCCCGCAGACCTCGCCGTC
>JAKARG010000382.1 GCA_021819345.1 Actinomycetes bacterium
CCCCCCCGATGAGCCGCACCGGGGCGCCGGCCTCCCCGGCGGCCCGCACGAGCGGCACGGCCTCGGTGAGCGGGTCGGCGTCGGTCCCGACGATCTCGGCGGCACCGTCGGTCAGCACCCCTCGACCCTCCGCTCGGATGCACTGCCCAAGACCCGACCCCCAGACCACCACCTGGTGGAGCTCGACCCCCAAATGGAGCTCGGCTCCCAGGTGTCTCTCGACTCCTGCTATATCTTGAAGCTAGCCAGGGCATCGGCCGATGTCAAGGGTTGCAGCGAGCAAATCGGCGCAAAGGTGGCAGGATCAGGCGCCAGGACCTCGCAACCTGCGGATCTCGGCGATCACCGCAGGAACTACGTCGTGGAGGTCGCCCACCACTGCATAATCGGCCTTGCCCATGATCGGGGCATCGGGGTCGGTGTTGATCGCGAGGATCCGCCTGGCGCCCTTGCAACCGACCATGTGCTGGATGGCCCCGCTGATCCCGCAGGCGATGTACAGCTCCGGGGACACCCGGGTCCCGGTCTGGCCGACCTGGTCGCGATGCGGGCGCCAGCCCTCGCTCGTCACCACCCGGGAGCACCCGACGGTGCCGCCGAGCAGCGCTGCCAGCTCCTCTAGCGCGGCGAAGCCGGCCTCGCCCCCGACGCCGCGCCCCCCGCTCACGATCACCCGGGCGTCGCCGAGCGACACGCCCGCTCCGGAGGGTTGGACCACCTCGGTGACCGCTGCCGCCAGGTCGGCGTCGTCGGCCACGGTGCCCACCGGCCTCACCGCCGGCGCCCCGGCTCCGGGCAACCGGCGGGGCGGGCCGGGCGGGCTGGCGCCGAGGGCGACGGTGAGCAGACGCGGCCTCCCCGGACCCGGGTCGAGCTCGGCGTCCTCGAGCAGGCTTCCTGCCCATCGATTGCGGGTGAGCCGCCACGGCCCGGTACCTCCGGTCGCCGACGGCTCCGTAGCCGGGTCGAGCTCCACGCAGTTGGTGGCGAGCGGCAGGTCGGTCATCGCCGCCAGGTAGGCCATCACCTCGTTGCCACGCTCGGAGCCGGGCGCGACGACCGCCGTGGCTGCGCCCGCCGCAGCGCCGCCCGTGGGCGCGCCGGGTGCCACTGCGCCGCCCGTGGGCGCGCCGGGTGCCACCGCGCCTGCGGCCGCGCCTGCAGCGAGTTCCGCGAGCACGTGGGCGATGGCCCGGGGGGCGTAGGACCCGAGCCCGGTTAGCCCGACGTGGACCACCTCGGCAGGTGGGGCCGCGCCGGCCACGGCCTCCTCGGCGCCCGGACCGACGACCACCACCTCGAGGCTCTGGTCGAGGCGGGCGGCGAGGGCCCCCGCGAAGGCGACCGCTTCGGTGCCGAGCCCGCTCGGCACGCCGGCCTCCTGCTCCAAGAAGGCGAGGATCATCTCGAAAGCACCCCCAGGTCGCCGAGCAGCTCCACCACCGCCGGCGCCGCCGCAGCCCCGGCGCCGAGCGACAGCGCCCCTCGGGAGTCGGCCTCGGGGAGCCGCAGGCCGACGCTTCGCAGGCCGTCCCGGCCGAGCTCCGCCGGGCGGCGCTCGAGGGGCTTGGTCTTGGCCTTGATCCGCCCAGGGAGCGACGGGTAGCGCGGCAGGTTGAGACCCTCCTTCACGGTCACCACCGCCGGCAGGAGGACCCGGTAGCACTCCACGCCCCGCCCGGAGTCCCGCCCGGCGGTCAGGTCGCGCTCGGCGACTTCGAGTGACTTGACCCCGGTCACGCACGGCCGGCCGAGGGCCTCGGCGACCCGGATCCCCACCTGGAAGTCCCCGCTGTCGGGGGCCTCGTTGCCGAACAGGACGAGGTCGAAAGCGCCGCCTTCCCCCTCGAGGGCGCGGATGGCGCCGACCAGCCCCGCGGCCGTCGCCTGGGGCCCGGCCTCCGGACCGCCGGTCTCCAGTAGCACTGCCCGGTCGATCCCGAGCGAGAGGGCGTAGCGCAGCTGCTCCTCGGCCTCGGCCGGGCCGATGCTCACCACGACCGACTCGCCCCCTCGGGCCGAGACCAGGCGCACCGCCTCTTCGAGCGCGCACTCCTCGTGGGGGCCGGTGGTGAAGCCGAGGAAGCGGGTGTCGATCCCGGTGCCGTCGGCGCCGAGCACGATCCGACCGCCGACCGCCGGCACCCGCTTGATCCCGACCAGGACCCTCACGAAGTCAGCTCCTCATCCGCGCGTTGGCGGGGTCGAAGACCGCTCCGTTGCCGGCCACGACCACAGTCGCCGGGTAGCGCTCACCCATGCACTCCACCAAGAGGCGGGAGCCCTCGATCGCGACGGCGTCGGGTAGGTAGGAGAGCAGCAGGTGCGAGCCGACCGAGGGTCCGGCGCCGGCACTGGTCACGTAGCTCCGCCTCCCCAGGCGGTCGACGAGGGGCTCGCCCTCTTCCGAGAGGACCGCCTCCTGGCCGAGGGGGTACCGCCGAGCGGCCGGTTCGACCCCGCGGTAGTCGACGGCGAGGGTGCACAATCTCGCCGCCGGCGGCCGGGAGCGCTCCGCCAGGTGGGCGCGCCGGCCGACGAAGTCGGTCCGCTTGACCACCTTGCGCTCGAGGCCCGCCTCACAGAGGGTGTGCTCCGGGTCGAGGTCGTGACCGTAGGAGCGATAGCCCTTCTCGATCCTGGCGGTGGTCCCGTACACCCCGATGCCGACGGGCACCAGCCCCCGCGGCGCGCCGGCGTCCGACAGCTCGTCCCACAGCGACGTCGCTTGGTCGGCCGGCACGTACAGCTCCCAACCGAGCTCGCCGACATAGGAGATCCGCGACGCGAGCACCGGGAGGTCCCCGACCTCGATCGTGCGGCACGTGCCGTAGGCGAAGCCGGCGTGGGAGAGGTCCTCGGCGCAGACGGTGGCGAGGATGTCGCGCGCCCGGGGCCCCCAGAGCCCGATCGTCGCCCACCCCGAGCTGACGTCGCAGAGCTGGGCGGAGCCGTCGTCCGGCAGGTGGTCCTCGATCCAGCGGCGGTCCAGCATCCCGACCCCGGCACCGGTGACCACCCGGAAGCTCGAGGTCCCGAGGCGCATGACCGTGAGGTCGGCCCGCATCCCCCCCGCCTCGTCGAGGAACGGGGTGTAGACCACCCTGCCGGTGCGCACGTCGAGGGGGGCCACCGCCACCCGCTCGAGCGCCCGGAGGGCGCCGGGGCCGGTGACGTCGAAGACGCAGAACGCACCGAGGTCGACGAGCCCTGCGCCGTCGCGCATCGCGAGGTGCTCGGCCTCGACCACCGGCGAGTACCACCGGGCGTCCCACTCCGCCGGGCGGGTGGCGATCCGCTCGGAGTAGCGCTCGAGCAGCCCCTCGTTGGAGGTGTACCACTGGGGGCGCTCCCAGCCGGCGGTCTCGAAGTACACCGCCCCGAGCGCCTCGGTCCGGGAGTGGAGCGGACTGCGCCGGCAGCCCCGCCCGCCCTCCCACTGCTCTGCGGGGTGCACGATGCCGTAGGTCTTGTTGAACGCCTCACGGGCGCGCGTGGCAACGTGCGCCCTGGTGAGTTGGTGAGGATAGAAGCGGGCCAGGTCGGCCTCGTGGACGTCGAGCTCGGGCTCCCCGGCCACCATCCACTCGGCCACCGCCCGGGCGATCCCCGGCGCCTCCTTTATCCAGCTGGCCGCAGCCGACCACAGCCCGCCCACCTCCGGGGACGGCCCGAGTAGAGGGTGGCCGTCGGGGGAGAGCGAGATG
>JAKARG010000383.1:0-1982 GCA_021819345.1 Actinomycetes bacterium
GGCCTTGCCCTTCGCAGTGCCGGCATCAGCGAGGACGTCCTCGTACTCTCCGAACCGGCGCCAGAAGTCATGAACGAAGTCGTCACCGCCCGTCTGACCCCGGCCGTGTACACGCCCGGCGGGATCGAAGCACTGCGGCGGGCCCTCCGGAGCGACCACCAAGGCGGGCCCTTCCCGGTCCACCTAAAGGTGGACACCGGTATGCACCGTGCCGGAGCGGCATCCTGCGAAGCAGTCTCCTTGGCCAGACAGATTGCCGAAACGCCCGAGTTGCACCTCGGCGGAACCTTTACGGACCTCGCTGTTGCTGACGAACCAACCAACGCCTATACGGCCGGCCAGCTGCGTTGCTTCGACGAGGCGCTCAGGCAAATCCGTGGTGCAGGACTCGACCCGGGACTGGTGCATGCCGCCAACTCCGCTGGCGCCCTGTGGCACCCTTCCTCGCACCACGATCTGGTTCGTTGCGGCACCGCCCTCTACGGGCTCGCTCCCTCCCGAGGTCCTCACAGCGGGATCGCAACGGCTCTACGCCCGGTGCTGTCACTCAAGGCCAGAGTCTCCTACACGACGTCGCTCCCAGCTGGCGAACGCCTCTCCTACGGCTTGCGCTACCAACTTGTCAGACCGTCCGAGGTGGTAACCGTCCCGCTCGGCTATGGCGACGGCGTCCCCCGCGGGCTATCTGCCGCTGGGGGAGAGGTGCTCATTCGAGGGCGGCGTTACCCCATCGCTGGCACGGTGACGATGGACCAGATCCTCGTGGACTGTGGACCCGTCGCGGCCAGCGGCGGCGGCTCCGTGACGGCTGGCGAAGAGGTGGTGCTGATCGGGCGCCAGGACGGCGAGGAGATCACTGCGTGGGAATGGGCGGCCCTCACCGGCACCATCGCCTACGAGGTGGTTTGCGGCATCGGCCCGAGGGTGCCCCGCGTCAACGTTGGGGACCTCCCATGACGACGCCTTCCCATGGGGCTCGCAGCCCCGGACCGAACGTAGCTGCCGACGCAGTCCCTGAACCGTGGCCGGATCTTCGCGAGCTCCTCGAGAAGGTGGCCGCTGGCGACGTGACCCCTGCCGATGCTCAAGGCGTGCTGCGCCGCTTGCCGTTCGGCCATCTCGGGTTCGCCCGGATCGACCATCACCGCTGGGTCCGTACTGGCCTCGCGGAAGCCGTCTACGGGCCGGGCAAGACGCCCGATCAGTGCGCGGCCATCGTCACCGACCTCCTCTCGTCGCCCGTCTCTGCGCCTGTTGTCCTCACGCGTGCCGACGAGGGCCAGATCGCCGCTGCACTGGCAGGCAATCCCGGTGGTCATGTCGCCGGATCGACGGTCGTCTGGAACGCGCAGCCAAAGCGCTCTGGTCGGATCGTGGTCGTGAGCGCCGGGACCGGCGACCTCACGGTCGCCGAGGAGTGCCAAGCGACGCTCGTTGCCTACGGCTACGACCCAGAGCTCGTCACCGATGTGGGCGTCGCAGGTCTGCACCGCCTGCTCGACGTGGCCGGCCGGCTCCAAGACGTCGACGTGGTCGTGGTCGTCGCCGGCATGGAGGGGACGCTGCCGACTGCCGTCGGGGGGCTGACGGGCGCTCCGATCATCGCGGTGCCGACCAGCGTCGGCTACGGGTCGAGCCTGCGCGGGCACACGGCGCTGCTCGGGATGCTGGCTTCGTGCGCTCAGGGCATCACGGTGATGGGCATCGACAACGGTTTCGGCGCTGCATGCGCGGCGGTGCGAATTCTCGAGCGGATCCGACGCGCCGCCGACTCGTGACCATCGACCCGGCGGTCCGGTTGCGGGACGCGGCGGCGAGCACGAGAAACGACGCATCCAAGCTGAGTCCTTCCCGTGAAGAACTAGCCTCGCTGTTTCACGGCGAGCCCGCCGTGCCGATGAATGTGCAGGTACGATGAGTACATAGCGGTCCGTGGCCACGACGCAGAGTTCGCGATAGTCGTGACCGGCGTGCGGGCGCGC
>JAKARG010000383.1:1992-3694 GCA_021819345.1 Actinomycetes bacterium
ACGCGGCGGCGAGCACGAGGAACGACGCATCCAAGCTGAGTCCTTCCCGTGAAGAACTAGGGGTCGGCCGGCAGCTGAGGGTGAGCAGTGTGGTCGTGGCCCACCAAGGCACCGTACGAGGCGCTGCCGACCAGACGTGCGTACTTCGCCAAGAAGCCGTTCCCCCCGAGGAGACGCGGTGCGTGCCACAGCCGCCGCCGCCGGACGAGCTCCGCTGAGGCGACCAGGAGGTCGAGGCGCCGTTCCTCGATGTCGATGAGGATCCGGTCGCCGTCGGCGACGAGCCCGATGGGCCCGCCGACAGCGGATTCGGGAGCGACGTGACCGATGGACAGCCCGGTCGTGGCACCGGAGAAGCGACCGTCGGTGATCAAGGCGACGTCTTGGCCGTGATTGCTCCCGTTGACCGCCGCGGTCACGGCCAGCATCTCGGGCATCCCAGGGCCGCCTCTGGGGCCCTCGCCCCGAATGACGAGGACGTCGCCTGGGCGCAGCGCTCCCGAGCGGACATAGGCCATGGCTGGATCCTCGCCCTCGAACACCCGTGCCGCGCCGGTGAAGCGGCGGACGTGCAATCCGGCGACCTTCACCACCGCGCCATCCGGAGCGAGCGAGCCGCGAAGGATCGCGAGCCCGCCCTCTTCGTGCAAGGGGCGATCGATGGGGTGGACGACCGAGCCGTCTGGACTGGGGACACCGAGAGCAGTGAGGTTCTCCGCCAAGGTCGCCCCGGTCACGGTCAGGCATTCGCCGTGAAGCAGGCTGGCGTCGAGCAGCGCCTTCAGCACGATCGGCACGCCCCCCACCCGATCGAGGTCCGTCATCAC
This sequence comes from Actinomycetes bacterium, assembly GCA_021819345.1. Lineage (GTDB taxonomy): Bacteria > Actinomycetota > Acidimicrobiia > Acidimicrobiales > Palsa-688 > JAKAQB01. Next base: position 2,820 of record JAKARG010000383.1, read on the forward strand.
GTACCGGCCGCCGGGCCGGAGATCCGCGAGGTGGGGGACCCGCCGACCGATCCGATCGAAGTCATCGAGCGAGAGAGCCACTCCGGCTTCGTGCGCGATGGCCATCAGGTGGAGCACGGCGTTGGTGGAGCCGCCGAGGGCCATCACGACCGTGATCGCGTTCTCGAACGCGTCCCGGGTGAGGATCTGGCGCGGGCGTATGCCCGCGTCGAGGAGGTGCGCTGCGGCTGCGCCGCTTCGATAGGCGATGTCCGCGCGGCGAGGGTCGCCCGCCGGCGGCGTCGCGGAGCCCGGCAGGGCCATCCCGAGCGCCTCAGCCTCGGCGGCCACGGTGTTCGCGGTGTACATGCCTGCGCACGACCCCTCCCCCGGGCAGGCCACGCGCTCGATCTCCTCGAGCACTTCGACCGACATGCGCCCGGCGCTCACCGCTCCGACCCCTTCGAAGACGTCTTGCACGGTGACAGGGCGACCCCGGTACGAGCCGGGCATGCTGGTACCGCCGTAGACGAAGACCGTGGGGATGTCGAGCCGGGCTGCCGCCATCAGCATCGCCGGGAGGCTCTTGTCGCAGCCGGCAATGGTGACGAGCGCGTCGAAGCGCTCGGCGACGGCCATGCACTCGACCGAGTCGGCGATGAGGTCCCGGCTCGGCAGGGAAGCCCGCATCCCAGCATGTCCCATCGCGATGCCGTCGGACACGGCAATCGTCGAGAACCCGAGCGCAACCGCTCCAGCGTCGACCGCTCCGCGACGTGCAGCGGAAGCCAGTCGCGACAGTCCCATGTTGCATGGCGTGACGTCGTTCGCTGCGGCAGCGACCCCGACCTGAGGCTTGTCGAAGTCGCCGTCTTCGAACCCGACCGCCCGCAGCA
>JAKARG010000384.1 GCA_021819345.1 Actinomycetes bacterium
GAACAGCTCGGCGGCCTGGGCGGCGAGGCGGGGGCCGACCGAGGCGACCACGGTGTTGCGGAACTCCGAGAGCAGCACTGCCAGCCGGGCGAGGTGGCGCGCTTCGGACTCGAGCTCGCCCAGGCGCTCGTGCTGGGCGGTGCCCTCGGCCAGGCGGGTGGCCCGCTCCTCGGCCCGGGTCCTGGCGCTCTCTGCGGTGAGCTCGGCCGACCTCGCCGACTCGCCACGTTGTCGGGAGACGCCGGCCGCGACCTCCCTGGCGGCTGCCGCCGCGTCGAGCGCTTCGCGCTCGTAGCCGAGGGCACGCAGCTCCTCGCGCAGGGCCTCGACGCTCTGGCGCGCTCGGGCCAGGCGCTCCTCGGTGGCAGCGAGCAACCGCTCCGCGACCGCTCGGCGCTCGAGGCGTCCCCGCAGGGCGGTGGCCCTCGAGGCGGCCGCCTCGTGCGCGGCCACCGCTTCCCCCTGGGCGGCTACGAGGGCTTCGAGGTCGGAGAGCTGGAGACGGGCCGGGTCCGCCTCCGACGAACTGGCCGCGGAGCCTGGAGCCGGGGCAGCTCCGAGGGCGGCCGCCGCCTCCTCGAGGGCGGCCCGGAGCGCCTGCTCGGCAGCGGAACGGGCAGCCTGGGAGAGCTGCCAGGCGTGCCGCGCCCTCCGCGCGCCCTCGGCCCGGGCGGCAGCCGCCTCGGCCTCGGCCGTTGCCGCTCGGTCCGCCGCTGCAGCCTCGACCCGGGCGGCGGCCAGCTCGGCGAGCTCCGCCTGGGCGGCGGCCAGCTCGGCGCGCCGGTGCTCTTGGACCGAGGCCCACGCCGCCCCGAGCGGCTGTCCGCAAAGGGGGCAGTCGGCGTCGGGGGCGAGCGCGGCGGACCGCTCCAGGGTCTCCGCAGCCCTGCGGACGGCCGCCTCCGCGCTCCGGTGGCTGCCCTCTATCTCCCCGACCCGCTTCGCCGCTTCGGCGGCGGTCTCCCTGGCGGCGGCGGCCTCCTGCTCCGCCGGAGCGGGGTCGGGAGGCTCGGGTGGGAGCGGGGTCGCTTCGACGCGACGACGGGCCTCGAGGACGCTGCGCAGAGCGTCGTGGCGGGCCCGGGCCCGCTCGAGCCCGCCGGCGTCCGCTTCGGCCTCGGCCAGCTCGGCTGCGGCTGCGTCCAGTCCCCTCAGCTCGCCGGCCAGCTCGTCGGCGCTCGCCACCTCCCGGTCGAGCTCGGCGCGGGCCGCCTGGCCCAAGACGACGAGCGCCTCCCAGCGTTGCCGGAGCTGGTCGAGCTCGCTCCAGCGGGCCTGGGCCACCTCCAGGTCACGAGTCGCGCTCGCTGCTGCCTCCGCCTCCTCGGCGGCGACCGCGCCGGCGGCCCCGGCGGCCGCCTCGGCGTCGGTGGCCTCGAGGGTGAGGACCGAGAGGTCGGGGAGCAGGCCCCTCAGCTGGCCGAGCTGGGCCTCCAGGTCGCGCGCGTCGCGGCGGGCGGCGTCCCGGGCGGCGTCGAGCGGGGTGATGCCGAGGAGCCCGAGGACCAGGCGGCGCCGCTCCGCCGGCGCCTGGTCGGAGAAGGCGGCGAGCTGCTTCTGCTCGGCGAAGACCGACGCTCTGAAGGCGGTCTCGTCCATCCCGAGGATCGACCCGACGTAGCGGCGGGTGTCGGTGGAGCCCTCGGTCATCGCCAGGCCGTCGCAGTGGGCCTCGGCGCGCATCGTCGCGTTGATGCCGGTCAGCCAACGGCGGACCAGGTACAGGTGCCCCTCATGCTCGAGCTCGAGCTCGACCACGCAGTCCCCGCCGACTCCCGCCGAGCGGATCTCGGCGCGCTCGGTCCGGGCCCTTCCCCAGAGGGCGAAGTTGATCGCCTCGAGCAGGGTCGACTTGCCGGCTCCGTTGGGCCCGTAGATGCCGACCAGCCCGGGGGGCAGGGCGAGGTCGAGCTCGTCCTCGTAGACCCGGAAGTTGCGCAGGTAGAGCCTGGTCAGCAGCACGCCGGGGCCGCCACTCGCAGCGTGGCCAGGGCATCGGCGGGCACTAGCCCGCCGCCTCGACTGCCGCCTCCAGGTAGCGGTGGCCGAGCTCCCGTACCCGGGGGCGGTCGAGGCCGGTCAGGTCCTGGGTCTCCAGGTAGCCGTCCCACTGCCCGCCGATCGTCTCGACGCTCGGGAGCTCGGTGGGCACCGCGCTCTGGACGAACTGCGGCTCGAGCTTGAGGTGCAGCGCCGCCCCGGCAGCCTCCCGCACGGCCTGCAGGTCGAGCATCCGGTAGGCCTGGGGGTCGACCCCCTCCAGGAACAGGCGGGCCACCGCTCCCGCCGGGGCCTCGGCGGCCCGCTCTAGGACTCGCTCGGAGAGCTCGGCGGGGGACAGGCCGAGGGCGTAGACGGTCTCCAGGGTGACGAGCGGGCGGGTGCCGGCGAGCGGCACGTGACGGCACTCGCCGGTGTCGGTGTCGAGCACCACTATCCCCTTGGCCCGCTCCGGCTCGTCGGAGAACTGGAACGTGTCGGTCGACCCGGCGTACCACATCGTGTCGTCGACCCGGGCGAAGCCGTGGTAGTGGCCGAGCAGGACCAGGTCGGAGCGCAGGTGGCCCTTGTCGATCTCGAGCTCGTTGATGTCGGAGTGCTTGGGCTGGAGCTGGGTGAGCCGGGGGTGGGTGAGAAGGAGGTTGGTGCGATCCGCGCTGGCCGAGGCTGCGGCCTCCTCCAGGGCCTCCTCCGCGGCGGCCACGGTGAGCATCTGGGGGACGGCGTGGACCACGAGGCCGGGGAGCTCGAAGCGGCGGTAGGCGAGCCCGGGCGCGAAGTGCATCTCGGGGAAGCTGTCGGCGAGCGTCGAGTAAGGGCTGCCGGTCCCCGGCAGGCGGGGCGTGTCGTGGTTGCCGCTGATCGCCACGAGTGCCACCCCGTGCTCGCGGACCCGGGCCAGGGCCCGCTGCGCGACCCGGTAGGAGCGGTAGGTGGGCCGGGGATGGTCGAAGACGTCCCCGAGCCAGCAGACGAGGTCCGGCTCCTCGGCCAGGGCGAGCTCCACGGCGGCTTCGAACGAGCGCTCGAAGTCGGCTTCCCGCTGGTTGACGCCGGTATCGGTGGTGTAGGGGTAGTAGGCGCGCCCCAGATGGGCGTCGCCGATCGCTGCGACCCGCATGCAACCAGCCAACCAGACGGCTGCGACAGGATGCCAGCGCTGTAGTTCGCCTCGGTCGGGGACGAGCGGCCACAATGCAACGATGAGCGAGGTGAGCCCCGGCCCCGACGGGGAGCCTGTGGCCACGCCGGCAGCGACGGTGGTCCCGCTTCGCACCGGGACGGCGGGCATGGAGGTGCTGCTCGTGCGCCGGCGCCAGGGAGGGGCCTTCGGGGGGCTCTGGGTCTTCCCCGGAGGGAGGGTCGAGCCCGCCGATGCCGCCTCGGCCGTGGCCCTGGCGAGCGATCGGGTTGGGGAAAGGGGGACCGAGGTGGCCGTAGCCCGGCGCGCTGCGCTCCGGGAGGCCGCCGAGGAGGCCGGCCTCGAGCTCGACGGGCAGTCGATCGTCGTCCACTCCTGGTGGCTGCCGCCGAAGGAGGCCCCGAAGCGCTACTCGACCTGGTTCTTCCTCGCCGAGGCCCGCGCGGCGCAGGCGGCGCTCGAGCGGGAGGAGATACCCGAGCACCGCTGGAGCCCCCCTCGAGCGGCGCTCGCGGCAAGGGACGCCGGCGAGATCGGCCTGGCCCCGC